>JBOFXU010000060.1:0-3109 GCA_051654305.1 Bacteroidales bacterium
CGGGTGGCGACAAAATGGGAAGTTACATTACTGTTCCTATGGATGAAATCGTGGCTGTTTATCCCGGAGAAGAGTTCTTTATCGTGTTTGTTTATCCGATGGGGGCAACAAATCCGCAGGGACACAGCAATGTTCTTCTTAACAAGGTCGTACAGGACAGATATTTCTATTCCGATAATATGAACTGGTATGACCTTTCGAAGAGTCAGGGATTCCTGGATGTCGTTTATCTGGTTCGTGCACTTGAGTATCAGGGAAGTGATGAGTTCTGGATGGTCGCTAAGAATGCATTATCAGGCGAAATTGCTGCGGGAGAAGAAGCTCCTTTGCATCTTTCGTTTAATGGCAAATTATTGACACAGGAGAGACATCAGGCGAATATCCGCATTTTGACTAACGATCCGGCGAAGGCAGAACATGCTATTCCGGTTGTGTTTAGCAGTAATAATGCTCCGGTAGTCGCTGTGAACACAGCCAACCAAATCATGAGTATGAAAGAAAATGAGACTCGTGAGTTTATGTTGCAGGTTTCAGATCCGGAAAACGATGCTTACGAATTGACCCTTGATCCGAATACTCCATCATTCATCGACCTTGAAAACCGTGCTGGCGTTTACTACATGGTGATCGCGGCTGATTACGATTGTGCAGGAAGCCACATTGTGACTCTCTTTGCGAAAGATAGCTGGGGCGCTGAATCAAAAAATCTGTTGAAACTTGAAGTAGAGAATATAAATCGAGCACCGGAAGTTGCTCCATTTGAGGATCTTAACTTAGGTGAGGACGAGTTTAGTGCTGAGATTGATTTAAATAACTATTTCACGGATCCTGATCAGGAATCTCTGAAATACCAATTTGTCAATGAGAACCCTGAATTTGTCAAAGTATTCCTCACAGAGAACACTCTTCTTTTGAAAGGGCTACTTAAAGGTAAAGCCACAGTTCGTGTGAAAGCGACAGATCCATCTCAGGCTTCGGCGGAACAACTCTTTGTTGTAAATGTGACAGCACCACTTTCGGTGGATAAGGCTGAGTTGAAAGATGTTGTCGTGACGCCAAACCCGGTAATTACGACTGTTCTGATCGACTGGACAGAAACCTTTGAAGATGAGGTGAACTATGCCATCTACACTCCATCGGGAGCACATGTGATGAAGGGCATACTGACAAAACGCAGTGAGCTTGATCTGACCCGTCTTCCGGCAGGTGTTTACTACATGACATTGACAGACGAAAACAAGACAAGATCTGTCAAACTGATTAAAAAGTAAGATCTCCTGTTTTGTTTTTGAATGGATTTTATCAGGAACAAAAAAATAGAGGGGTGACTCCGGATTCGGAGTCACCCCTCTTATTCTATCTATTGGTGAAGATTATTTGTTATTTTCCACTTCTTTCAGTTTCGCTTCCATCATTTCAACCCGTTTTGGATATTTATCTGCCAGGTTGTAACGCTCCGAAGGATCTGATTTCAGGTTGTAAAGTTGTGGCTTTTTCAAGCTACCCAACTCCGTTCTCACGTAATTGTTTGCCCGGTAAGCGACATTGCTCGGACGGATATACTTCCAGTCCCCCATAGTAATTGTGCGGGTATAAGCATCTTCGATCAGGAATTTGCGCCCTTTCTTATCTTTTCCGGTGAATGCTTTCAACTGATTCTGGCTGTCCGGAGCTTCACCTTCCGACAGACCTTCATTTACAACCCCTGCAAACGAAGAAAACAGGTCAATCTGACTTAGCAATGCATTTGTTTCCGATTGAGGTTTGATTTTGCCTGTCCATTTCATCACGCCTAAAACACGTGTACCGGCTTCGAAGGCACTGTATTTCCCTCCGCGATAGATGCCCCACGGCTGATGATCTCCCAGTTTCTCCCACGCCTCGTCTAAATAACCATCATCAACGACCGGGCCGTTGTCACTGGTGATCAGAATAATGGTATTGTCTGCCAGTCCCTTTTCATCCAGTGTACGTAAAATCTCACCCACCGACCAATCGAACGACAGGATAGCGTCACCACGTGCCCCCATTCCTGATTTACCTACGAAACGTGCGTGTGGCGCACGGGGAACGTGAATATCATTGGTCGCAAAATAGAGGAAGAACGGGTGCTTGGCATTCTCTTCAATAAAGCGAACCGCTTTTGAAGTGATCACATCCGCAATATCTTCATCCACCCAAAGCGCTTGTTTTCCTCCCTTCATATAACCGATACGGCTAATTCCGTTGATCAAGGCATGGTCATGGCCATGACTCGGATGCAGTTTCAGCATTTCGGGATTCTTCTTCCCGGTAGGTTCCCCCTCAAAAGGTTTCGCATAGCTCACCTCGATCGGATCATTCGGGTCTAAGTTATCCACACGTCCGTTTTCGATATAGACACACGGAACGCGGTCGCCCGTAGCTGCCATGATATACGAGTAGTCAAATCCGATATCTTTCAATCCCGGAGTGATCATTCCGTTCCAGTTCTGTTTTCCTCTTTCAGCCCCTAATCCCAGGTGCCATTTACCAACCGCACCCGTAGTATATCCGGCACGTTTAAACATATCCGGCAACGTCTGCATCTCAGGAGTAACAATCATTGCGGCATCCCCCGGCGCAACTCCGGTGCCTTTCACTCTCCAGGCATATTTACCTGTTAATAAACTAAAGCGCGAAGGAGTACTGGTGGCAGAAGTTGTATGAAAGTTCGTCAGGCGAATCCCTTCTTGAGCGATCCGGTCCACATGAGGAGTCATAACGGCAGTTGCCCCATTGCAGCTTACATCGCCAAATCCCAGGTCATCGGCATTAATAATGATAACATTCGGATGCTCCGTCTGTGCCAGCAGAAAAGGAGCCGGAAGCGTCAGTAGTGTCAGTAATTTGATTTTTTTCATTTTTGTTAGTCTCTTAGATTAGGTTTGACTTTTTTGTATTGGATAGACAATCCGGATCGTTTCATTCTTTCCGTTTCGGTGGAAAATCACGCAATTTAATGCCGATCTTCTTGCTTTTATTGGAAATAGTAATGCTATTTAATGAATTACTGGTTGAATTACAACCGGATTGTGCATTTGTTTTTAGATTATAGGCGGTTGTTTTTGAAATAATTCTCAAATATAGA
>JBOFXU010000061.1:0-17920 GCA_051654305.1 Bacteroidales bacterium
ACAAGTGATGCATTGCTGTAAAAGCGGGTTTTAGCCGTAAATTTAAACTCACCTTTTTGTGGCACCAAGGTTTGCGGATAAGGGATAAGCTTATCAAAAGAACTTGCTTGCAGAGTATTCGTGGGTAAGAATGCTCCGACCAAAAGAAATAAAATAAAAAAAAGTCTCATTTGGAGTGTTTTGGTTTGTTCAAAAGATTTAGGTAGGCGAATGTATGAACGGGTCAAAACTATATCGCCTAAAGAAAAATAATACACGGCTAATATATTAATAAAGTTCGAATTAACGAAAAGAAAGACTAAAATTAACACTGTAGAACATATCTGTAATGCGAAGGATAATAGGTGAAAATAAAAAAGGCTGACGAATAAACTCGTCAGCCTTTTTTTATTATTCTGCTGCTTCTTCAGCAACTTCTTCTGTGAAATTAGTCATTCCACATGCAGTAAGCGTATTGTACCATGTAATCACTTTCTTGATATCTGTAGGATAAACTCTTTCATCATCATAAGATGGAAGAATTTCTGCGAAATATGCACGCAAAGCTTTTGCGTCAGCTTTCGGATCTACAGATGCCTGATTTCCATTTTCTTTAGCACTAATTGCTGCAAACACTTCACGTAGTGGCGTTTCGCCTTCGAGTGTATAAATAGAAATATCATTTAATGAGATTACTTTCTCGTGGGCGTAAGCCGGCACTTTTTTCTTGTCTTTTAGTGACTCTACAATAATATTTCCTCTGCCTTGAGAAACAAGTCTGAACAATCCAGGTTTACCTGAAATAGATAGGATAAACTTCAACATATTCTTATCGGGTTATAAAATTCTTATACAGTGTTTCACAAATGTAATAATAATCTTCTTACAGAGAAAAAAAATGAAAACTCATTTTATCTCAAATACACTTTCTTTAGTAGGTTCTCAAGTTGTGGCGTTAGTGCTTTGTCATCGTTATTGTCAATTACAAAATGAGATAACGCTTCGCGTTGCGACTGAGACATCTGGTTACGAATCCTGCTTTCTACGGCTTGGCGAGGGATTGAATCGCGTCGCATCGCCCGACAGATTCGCGTTTCTTCATCGGCAGAAACATGTACAACAAAGTCGACAGCCCGTTCAAAGCCCGATTCAAAAAGGATAGCACTTTCCATAGCAACCACTGAACGGTGGCGAAGCAAAGCCCAATTCTGGAAATCATTCAAAACGGCGGGATGAACGAGAGCGTTCATCTGATTGAGCAAAGCAGGATCTGCAAAGATTTGCTGTGCAACAAACGGGCGATTTAATGCCTCCCCAACATATGCTTCAGTCCCCAACAAAGAGATGATTCCTGAAATCAGTGCTGCGTCTTTTTCCATCAATCGTTTAGCTTGCTGGTCGCAATCATAAACGGGTACACCTGCGTGGTGCAGATAAGCCGATACGACGCTTTTTCCACTTCCGATGCCTCCGGTGATAGCTATTTTAATCATAAGTTATTTTATCCTCTATTATATATTCAACACTATCTGTTGTCATCTGCACATTGGTCACATACAGTGGAAAGTCGACAATATTGACTTTAAGCTTATTGGGGCGTGACTTAAGCAGATCAGCATAATTTACCTCAAGACTGAATTGATCGACCGAGAGTTCCCGGTACTTACTCAACGCAACAAAACAGGTAAGTGTAGCATTTGCCGGAAAAGTACGCAAAGCTTTATCCTCAGGTAGATTAATTACTTTCACAGGTATTTTAAACTCTTTCTGAGTAAAAGGTTCCACAGGTACTTCAATCATCACACGATCTGGGTAAAACTTGACACCAGGTACGGGTCTGATACCTACTTCTGCATTGAAAGCCTCAGACAGATTGGTCTGCACCAGAGAATCGGTCTCACAATAGGTTAGTTTTTCGAGTACATCTTCGGGGGCATATGCCGTAACCATCTCGGGTTTTACAGCGATAAGACCTGAGATCATATATTGCTGCTTCGGAATAAAGGTGCCTCTGACTTCGATTGGAAGCTGTTTGGACTGTCCGATGGAGTAATATAGAACGATATTATTGGGGTAAACAGAAACCACCTGAGACGTTGGAGGCAGACTTCGCTGCACCAGACTTAAGATATCATCTGTGGTCAAAGCATAACGACCACTCTTTAAATCTTTGGGATTAAAGACAAGTTCCAGAGGTTCTTTTTTCTTGCGCAGGAAGTTAAACATATTGGCTCCCTGGTCCTTCAGCTTGATATTAATCACAGGAACCCGCGAAGTAATAAGGATATTCTTGGGAATATCGGTGACTTCTATCCGGAAGGACTGACTGGTCGTAATCTCTTCACGGAGGATCTGGAGAAACCAGAAGAAGGTTGAAAGTAGCAAGAAAAAGCAAAAGGTCAGAAGCTCCTTGTTACTGTGACGTTGAACGAAGCTTCTAACCTTTTTTCTGGTAAGTAAATAAACGTGTACTATTTTGCGTTTATAATACATAGACCTTTATGGAATTACTTTTGTTGAGTATCACCAGCAGAAGCAAAAATAGAATTTTTGTCTACTTTAATGCTTACATTGTTTGCAATCTCCAAAGTAACTACATTATCCTGAATGTTTTTGATCTTGCCGTAAATTCCGCCAGAAGTAACTACTTCATCACCTACGCTAAGAGCGTTACGGAAATTTGCTACTTCTTTTTGTCTTTTCACCTGCGGACGAATCATAAAGAAATAGAATACCGCGATGATAAGTACCATCATTCCGACGCTTTGGATCATCGAGCCATTGGCTGCATTTAATAAAATGGTCAATAAGTTCATGTGTTTATCTTTTATTATTGGTAATGATATTTTTAGTTCAGTGGCGGGGGATTACTTTTTAAGTAGAATACCTTCCGCTTTAAGGTTCTTCACAACTTTGTCCAAGACTCAATTGATAAAGTATCCGCTTTTAAGTGTACTGTATTTTTTCGCCAGATCAATATATTCGTTCAAACTTACATTTGTTGGAATAGCTGAGAACGTCATGATCTCTGCCAGAGCAAGCTGCATCACAATAACGTCCATCAGGGCAATACGTTCGATATCCCAATTGCTCGAGTATGAGCGGATATAGTTTTTGTATTGTTCGCCATTGGCAATAGCATTAGTGAACAGATCTGTTGCAAAGTCTTTGTCCTCCTGAGAACGGTACTGAGGAAGAATTTGCTCTTCTTCAACAGCTTCGAATTTTTTAATTGTTTTAAGTACGAATGACTGTACGATTTCCAAATCATCGTTCCAGTACAAGCTTGTCTCTTCAAGAAGATCCGAAAGAGTTTCGTTGTCACAAATGAACGTTTTGAAAAGGACTCTCCACAATTCGCGATCCTGCTCAAATGAACGCTCCTCAGAGTTAATATACTCTTCGTAGATTTCAGAAGAAAGGATAAGATCCAGTAAATCTTTCACATACTCTTCATTCCATGCAAGTTTGTTCATACTTAAATAAGCACGGAAACCTGGGTCTTGTCTAAGGTGATAAACAAATAGATTGTCTACAAATTTGGTGTTCGGATTCAGATCCTCTTCCGATGCCAGGAATTTAGATTTAGCCACCTCAATTCTTCTGCTCTGAGCATCTGAAAGCTCTACAATCAGAAGAAGAAGATAGTTATAAAGCTCATACGCTTTATCTAAGCTGAAAAGAAGTTCTTTTTCTGCTTTCACTAAATCTCTCTCCTCATTTTGATAGTAAGAGTACAATAGCTGTACTACTTTAATACGAATTAACGCGCGATTTATCATTTGTATAGTCTATTTTTTTTCTAACTACAAATGTAGAAATTTTTTAGGGAAGATTGTCGTTTTCCCTTCTGTTTGTTATATTTTAAGCATCTCAGGCTCAACAGATGCAACAGAAACGAACCATTGCGGGAAAAGATTTATACAACACTTCTTAGTTGATAACAAAATATCAAATAATGAGTTCATAGAAACAGGCAATCCGGGGTACTGAGAGCATAAAAAAAAGAGGATACCCGAAGGTACCCTCTTTATATATCGTTTGTAGGTGACTACAGATTAGTCAACATTCAAAGTAACGCGTTTGAATGCAGTAGCAGTCAATTCGCTGTTAGCAGATTTCAAGTAGTTAGCTACAGAAACTTTACCATCTTTGATGAACGCTTGCTCTAACAAAGTAGACTCTTGGTAGAATTTATTCATACGACCTTGAGCAATTTTATCAAGCATTTCTTCTGGTTTACCTTCTTCACGTGCTTTTTCGCGAGCGATTTGGAATTCTTTCTCAGCAACTTCAGCAGGAACACCATCTTTGTTCAAAGCTACTGGGTTCATAGCTGCTGCTTGCATAGCAACATCTTTACCAACCTGAGCATCAACATCAGCAAGGTTGAAACCTACGATAGTCGCAAGTTTGTTTCCTGGGTGAATGTAAGCTACAGAAGAAGGAGCAGAAATGAATTCGTAGTAACCGATCTCCATTTTCTCACCTGTAGAACCGATTTTCTCAACGATCAAATCAGCGATAGTAGAACCACCGATAGTTAATGCGTTAAGTTCTTCGATAGAAGCAGGTTTGTTTTCCAAAGCAGCATCAAGAATTTGTTTTGTAAGAGCTACGAATTCTTCGTTTTTAGCAACGAAGTCAGTCTCACATTTCAATGCTACGATCGCAGCGAAATCACCTTTAGTTGCGCCAAGAACACAACCTTCAGAAGCTTCACGATCAGAACGCTTAGCTGCTACAGCTTGTCCTTTTTTACGGATAATTTCCATTGCTTTATCGAAATCGCCATCAACTTCAGTTAACGCGTTTTTACAGTCCATCATACCAGCTCCGGTCATTTTACGAAGCTTGGTGATATCAGCCATAGTAACTGCCATAATATCTTAATCTTTATTCGTTAAATATTAAAGTTTGAAGTCTGAGACGAGATCGTCCCAAACTTCAAACTATAGAATATAGAAATTAGTCTTCTTTAGAGATGAATTTATCCGCAACTTTTGCGTTTAAAGCTTCTTCATCTTCTTTTTTAGTTCTCTCTTTCTTTGCTGGTTTAGCTTTAGCTGTTTTTTTAGCTGGAGCTTCTTCAGTATCGATTTTTTCAGCTTGTCTTTCAGTCAAACCTTCAGCGATAGCAGCACAAACTGCACCTAAGATTACGTCAACTGATTTTGTAGCATCATCATTCGCAGGAATGATAAAATCGATATCTCTTGGAGAAGAGTTCGTATCCACGATTCCGAATACAGGAATACCCAAACGAGTAGCTTCTGCAATCGCAATGTGTTCTTTCATCACGTCAACTACGAAAAGCGCAGCTGGAAGACGAGTCAAATCAGAGATAGAACCTAAAGTTTTCTCCAATTTAGCACGCTGACGAGTGATTTGAAGTCTTTCTCTTTTAGAAAGATTTTCGAAAGTACCATCTTTAGTCATTTTATCGATAGTACTCATTTTTTTAACTGACTTACGGATTGTAGTGAAGTTAGTCAACATACCACCCGGCCAACGCTCAGTAACGAATGGCATATTTACTGCTGTTGCTTTGTCAGCGATCACATCTTTAGCCTGTTTTTTAGTACCTACGAAAAGGATACGACGACCAGACTTAGCGATTTGTTTCAAAGCTTCAGCTGCATCTTCTACTTTAGCAACTGTTTTGTGTAGGTCAATGATATGAATACCATTGCGCTCCATAAAAATATAAGGAGCCATAGCAGGATTCCACTTTCTCTTAAGGTGTCCGAAGTGACAACCTGCTTCTAATAATTGTTCAAAAGAAACTCTTGACATTGTTTTAAATCTTTAATTCGTTTACATTCAACTAATTCAATCGACTGGTAGTCACCGGAGTGAGTCCGTTCGATTTGGATACTAAACGTGCGTCTATCAAGCAATTGATTATGCCAGTATCCATTAAGCTGCGAAAATCAAGCCACAAGGCATTTTTCCGAGCAAAAAAACATTAACGTTTGCTGAACTGGAATCTTTTTCTTGCTTTTGGTTGTCCCGGTTTTTTACGTTCAACAACGCGAGGATCGCGAGTCATGAAACCTTCTTTTCTCAACGCAGCTTTATCATCTGCATTAATTTTAACCAACGCACGAGCAATAGCTAAACGTAGAGCTTCTGCTTGTCCTTTGTATCCACCACCGTCAAGATTTACGTGGATATCATATTTCTCAGCAACACCTACAGTGTTAAGAGGTTGTTTAACCACGAACTGAAGGATTGTAGAAGGAAAGTAGTTTGCTAGGTCACGCTTGTTGATAGTAATCTTCCCTGTTCCCTCGCTAACGTAAACACGAGCAACTGCTGCTTTACGTCTTCCGATTGCATTAATTACTGTCATATCAATTATTTAAGAGAGTTTATATCAATATTCTTTGGTTGTTGTGCTTCGTGTGGGTGCTCAGAACCTGCATATACATACATGTTTCCGATCAACTTATCACCAAGTCTGTTTTTAGGTAGCATACCTTTAACAACTTTTCTAAACAAACGATCCGGACCTTTTTTCAATAAAGTCGCTGGAGTGTTCTCTCTTTGTCCACCTGGGTAACCTGTGTAGTGTAAGTATACACGGTCATTCCATTTGTTACCTGTTAATTTTACTTTGTCTGCGTTGATGATAATAACGTTATCACCGCAATCAACGTGAGGAGTGAAGTTTGGTTTGTATTTACCTCTCAAAAGTTTCGCAACTTTCGAGCCGATACGTCCCAAAACTTGGTCTGTTGCATCAACAACAACCCATTCTTTTTGTACAGTTGCTTTGTTCGCAGAAATGGTCTTATAACTTAAAGTATCCACTGCTTAATAAGTTTTAAATTGTTAATAATTAATTTGCTTGATAGTCAAGCAATCTACATTCTCGGACACTGAGAATCATAAATCTACCCGACGATCTTCTTATTGTTGGAATAATAATCGGCTCGCAAAATTACTCTTTTTCTTTGAAATACAAAATAATAAACCTATTTATCTCGCCTTTATGCCGTATTTTTCAAATATTTCACCTTCGGAAATATGCTTTCTTAAATCATCAAAACAGTGCACTATTTTATTATGAATCAAGCAAAAAGACAGAAGGGAAAACATTCTTCAGAGAAAAAAAAGAACCTGATGTGTACAATTCGTTTATTTGAACTCTCTTATTTCGATTTTCTGAAAAATCATCTGTGCTTTACTTCCCTCGTAAAGGATGCCAATCACCTCATCATTAAGCGATGTCAGACAGGAATACCCGAAACTGCCCCATTCATCAAGCAAAATGGTCTTATCCTTATCCCAGCTATTGCCGCCATCCTTACTAACCTTCACGCTCATGCGGTGACGATGATACTTGGAGTCGGGGTTAGAGAAGAATAACAGTGACTTTGCTTCTTTACCTTCCTTATAGTCATGACGATGAAGCGAAGCCATACAGGTCGGTTCGATCAGAGCTCCGTGTGATGTCGCATGCTCTGTCCAGTTGTTTCCTAAATCGTAAGTCACAGCAATATTGCGTCCATTCTTGTCTCCTTTTTCTCTCGAATTACGGTTATCACGCATATTGAGCATAATTCCTCCATCGGGCAGCTCAACAGCCATACACTCTGTGGTGTTTTCTGCTGCAGGATTGCTGGTAACCCAGGTCTTTCCTCCATCTTTACTATAGGTAATGTTAGAGAATGGCAATCCATTTTTATCGCGGCCCTGTGTAGGGAATACTAATGTTCCATCTTTCAGTGTGATCCCGTGTCCCGGTGCCGGTGCATACAACCACCATTCGGGACGCTTGGTCTGTTCGGTAATATTTACTGGATCACTCCATGTTTTTCCGTCATCGTCACTACGGGTGATCAGAAACTGAGACGTCTCTTTCACTCCTAATCCGGATTGAGAACCTTTGCTGTGCCACTGATGAATCCAGTTCTTGCTTGATTTATCAAGTCCTTCCACCCACTTTCCTGTAGCACCGTCGAGAACACCATGCATCCACAAACCTGCAATATAAATAACTCCGGTATTTCGGTCAATCAGTACGCAGGCATCACTCACACCGTTAAACTTCTCAGGAAGCCCTCCCCACTCTTTCATATCTAATACGACCTGCATAGGTTGCCACGATTGACCTCCGTCTTCGCTCCTGTGAAGGCCAATATCCATATGCCCCTGTAAATCGCGGGATGATTCATAACGGGCATCAAAAATAGAGAGTAATGTTCCCTTATTTGACGTATCGAGTCCTGGAATACGGGAGGTATTCACATTATCCTGATTGTACTTTCGCACGGCAATACCGGGACGAAGAGTCTTTTTAAACAATGAATCTTTATTTATTTTGATAGCTCCGCGGGATGTTTTCACCGAAACGACATTGACTCTGAATTTATCCAGAAGGTCTGTTGATTTTCTGGTTTTGAGATTCACCCAGAAAATAGCTGAATCAGGCTGAACAGGAAGCGAAAGATCAAACGAAATTTTATCTTTCTTCGGTGCTGCTACTCTGGCAATCAAAGAATCTTTGGAAAGATTGGTCCTTTGATGATTTTTGGACATGTAGATCTCTATCTCTTCAATAGCTTCACGATTGGTTGTCCCGGAGAGTGAAAGATTGATCTGGCTAATCTGGTAAGGATTAGCATCTCTATTGAGAAGCATTAGTCGTTGAACAGGATTTATCTTTTCACCAATAAGTACAGGGACTTGAGGTGTCAACAGCTCCGCCCGAAGATTCTGTGCCACTGTAGATGTAGCGCCAAAAAGACTTGAAAAGAGCATCAGGGAAGCAATACGCTGCTTTATTAAAACTGATTTCATAGATTATTGTGTTGTTCTGTTTTTGTTGTGCAAGAGGTTACCGGAAACAATTAAAGTGCTGCCGGCAATTTTGAATTATACTTCTCTTTAATAAGCTTATCTGTTTCATTGAGCTTGAAGCGTGTAGCCACAATAGAGTGTTTCTCTTCTCCCGGAGCATATTTCACATAGGTAATTGCAAGAATCGTCCCGTCAGGCAAAATCTCCAACCCCGGATAGCCGCAATCTGATCCGGCATAGCTATGCAACAACTTTATGCGGTACTGACCGGAAGTGTTTTCGCGCAAGTCTTTGTAGTGGCCTACCCATGCTACGAAATGTCCTTTTGTAGGACTATGATCTGCCATATCTCTAAACACGGCAATCATACGTCCATCCTTTGCAAACTTAATAATATGGCGATCTCCGGAAAGCCCCCAAGGTGTCTCCTGCATATCAGTCCAGGTCTCACCCTCATCATCCGAAAACATCATAAGAGAATTTCCTTTACGTTCATTCTCACGAGCGACGCAGACCAAACGATTACTATTTGGGACTCTGAAGACAAATGGCTCACAAGGAGATCGCTTTTCAACAGCGCCTACCATACGGGATTCCTCCCACGTCAATCCTCCATCTCTGGATCTGGATTGCCAGAGTGTCAACGGAGCTTTATCGTGATCTTTTGCCCCTCTGTGATAGAAACCCAAATGATCTCCGTTTTTCAAACGAACGATACTGGCAAAAGCCATGACACATGGTTTATTGAGACTTACAATGGGAGACCACGTTTTACCCAGATCCTCACTGTAAGTGTGAGTCATGTTTGGCCAGGCGGTGAAAACCATCAGACGTTTTTTCCCACTCTTATCCTCCAGTTCATAAATACTCGGACAATTACTGGTCTGAGACCAGTCTTCAGGAGTTTTAAGCATGGCCCAAGTCTTCCCGGCATCTGTACTTTTTGCCAGAAGCCCCGCTTTTCCGCCATGATTATAACTCCACGTACAGAATATCGTTTGTTTATCGTCCAGCATAACCGTTGTTGGATGACCATTATAAAGCGAAGGAGTCCCCTGTGCGATCACCTGATGTCGGGAAATTTCCTGAGAGAGATCTATTAAAGGAAGATTATTTATATTCCCTTGTGCATTTGATAAAACCGAAGTAAAGAAAATCACACCGGCTAAGAAGAGTCTTTTCATAGAATGACACTTTGTATTTATTTTGAACTTATTTCTCATTCGACACCATGTCGTTGTTGCCTATTAACCTGTTAAGCGCAAGCTATCCTTCCCTTTTCGATTCGGACAATCATCCATCTCATGTATCCTACAGTTGATAGAAACCTATCTGTTCCAGATCTGCATTCAGATTTCTGTACTCTTCATCTGAAAATTGAGAAAGAGGAGATCTGCAAGGCCCGCATTCAATGCCTATTAGGTTCATAATAGCCTTACCCCCTCGTACACCTCCACCATATTTGATGATAATCTCTACCACTTTGATTGAAATATCCTGCAACTGGCGTGCCTTCTCTACATTATTTTCTTTCATTGCATCAAAAATTCCGCGATATACGTTAGGAATGTAGTTATATGTACTTCCTACACCTGCTTTTGCTCCGAAAGCCAAACCTGCAATCAAAATTTCATCATACCCATGAAGGATCTCATATTTCTGATCTTCTAATGCGATACATTGTCCCATTTCCATCAGATTATTGTGCGTAAATTTCACTCCGACTAAGTTAGGAATGACTTTAGATCCTTCTTTCAGGAAATCTACAACAGGCAAACATACCCCCGACATGGATGGCATATTGTAGTAATAGAAAGGGAGCTCTGGCGCAGATGCAGCTACCGGTGCAAAGAAATCCACCAAATCTTTTACTGATCCTGGTTTGAAAAAACTTGGAGCTATAGATGATATTGCATCCGCTCCTTTTAGTCCTGCATGTTCTGCCAAAGACATTGCCTCTTTCTGACTATTACTTCCCACATGAGCGATTACTTTAAAGCGACCAGAAGCACACTCAATCCACTTCTCAAGGATCAATTTTCTCTCCTCTATTGTCAAAGACTGAGATTCTCCAGTTGTTCCACAAACAAAAACACCTGCAAATCCTGATTTAGCAGCCCATTCGGCATAACTCGGAATAACGTCGTACTTTACATTTCCTTTCTCATCCATGGGAGTAAAAGTCGCTGCGACCATCCCCTCAAATCTTTTGTTATCTCTTATCATTATTCTAAAACTTATTTTCTATTTCTCATTAATATTCGGTAGTTCATAAAGTGCTTATTAAGCGCTTGAGTGAAACCAACCTCATCTCGATCAGTCATATACTGAAGTAATACTTCGTGGGTTACAATCTCATTTTTGGATGCCAAATCAATATTTATTGGCTCGATAAGTTCTTTAAACGTCTTTTTTATATAGATCATCAACGGATAGATCATCTCCTGAAACTCAGACAAAATAGAGCTTCCAGCAATTTGATATAATTTGGCATGAAAATCATACTCACTGGCCGGGTCGTATTCGTTATTCTCTGAAACTTTGCCGGACATAACAATATCCCTTAGCTCTTGAATATGTGATTCTGTAAGATTGTAAAAAAGATCTGAGCACATCCCTATCTCCAAGGCTATACGAAACTGAAGTATTTCAAAAATGGTATTCTCGTTAAGTATTCGGGGATCTACGACCCGTCTCATCGCATTAAACAGGGAGGGTTCGGTCATGATCATACCTCTGCGTGGTCGGGTTTCAATAATGCCAAGCATCTTCAGTCGGCTTAAAGCCTCTCTTAACACACTCCGGGCTACGCCAATTGTTGAAGCAAGCTCCATTTCATTAGGAATCGAATCTCCAACACATATTGATGACTCTTTTAAATAATTCAACAGTTTATCTTCTACCTGATCTACCAATGTATATGTATGTAGAGGTGCTTTGAGTAATTCCATCTATCTGTATTTTATTAACCCGTAAAACCGAGCTTTACAATTATAATTCTTATTTGTCGGACAAATAAAAACATTATATCCAAAACAAGCAAAAAAAAGAGCCCATATTTATTATAGAAAACAAATATGGACTCTTTATATATTATATTTTTATCACTTCGAAGGAGGTCATGGAGGCAAATTGCTTCAGTAGAAACAAAGTTTCCGCAACGCACGTATTAAAGTGCAAGCCGCCTTCGTATCCGTTAATAATCATCAGCAACGTAGACGTGTGATCACGAAGTTGTGTACGTTCTTCATCACTCGTAGGCGTACCTACAGGTCCGACCTGATCTCTGAAAACGGGCAATCCTTCAATATTTAACTCTCCTCTGCCAATCGCACGAAACAATTCACCCGACTGCCCAACACCTAACTCCAGATCTCCCGCAATTAAATCTGCATCAAATCCACCGATAGAATACCCGTATTTTATGGAGATCAGGTTAATCAGATCTACTAATACCGATATCCGATACAACGGAAGCTCCTTCACTACCCTTCTGCATAGAGCTTCAGCCGAAGGACGATATCTGTTTGGATCTTTCCCCAAAGCCTTATAGGCATTTCTTGTTGCTAATATTTCAGGGCGCTTATTGATCTGATCCATCTTGAAATTCTGACGAATCAGAAGTTCCTCTTCCGCTATCTTCTTCCAAAGCTCTTCATTGTTACAAGAATTTGTTACACATGCCACGATGGCAACACCTCTATACTCCGGAGCAACGCTCTTAACTTCATCCGAAATTGTAATATTAATCTTATTCATCATCTATCCATAAACAGTTATTTATCCTACCATAAATAGGACAATACGAACATAATTCACTGTAGGCTAATCATTTGACAAAGAAGCAACAAACGTTACACTTCAACTAGCCTCAGCTATTAACATAAAAAATAGCCTTTAATACAATTAAACTTCTTTAATAACGCCGATAAATCAGAAGGTAGCCTTTGCAAAAATCATTTTTCCAACTACATTTGCAGCATGTTTTTCATGGTATTAGATTTAAGGTTAATTAGGGTTTAGGTTGTCGTGAGACAACCTTTTCTTTTTTTATATACCTCCCATAAATTCAGCATATCTGAATTATTAATCCCACTGACTCATTCTTTCCTTTAGTGATGTATAAATCATCGCATACACTGGAGTTTCAACCCCAAGCAATTGCCCTTGACGAACGATATATCCAGTGAGAGATTCTACTTCCGTATTATGATGAGCTCTAAAATCTCTTTGCATAGATGTAGTTGTATCGTACGGATATTTCTTCATAATATGAAGATTTTTCGACATAATTCCCTCATGCATATGAATATCATTTCTCAGAGCTATCAATTCGAATTCTGAAAATAACTGATGGAGTAATTGTAAATATTCGGGTGACTCAACAATTGCACCACAAGTCTTATCCAAATACGATGTTATGGATGCTATAGGCGATATATACGAAAATTTCTCCCAAACAGTTCTTCTAATCTCGCGGTCATAAATCGCTTCTATGTTCGCATCTCTTATAATTTGCTCAAGTTGCAACATTCGTTCTTCAGGCAACTGATCACTGCCAAAGCAATAACGATCTAACCCTCCTGTTTCAATAATTACACCCGGGGACTCGATAAAACCGACAATATACACACACCCATCCATAACCACATGCTCGGGATACATTTCACGAAGCACCTCTGTTCCGTCTACTCCGTTCATGAAAGGAACAATGACAGTTTCAGGTTTCAAAAATCCCGATAAATTAGCTGCTGCTGTACGAAGATCATAGCTTTTGGTGCAATAAATCACATAGTCCATTCGTGGCAATTCTGACGGTTGGTCAGAAATTCCGTCGGGTTTGACCGTAATTGTTCCTTTCGTAGCCTTCAGGGTCAGTCCAGATTCTGTTACTCTGCGAAGAGTTTCACCACGCGCCACAAAATAAATCTCCACATCCGATTTTCGGCTATACCTTTCAGCCAGCATGGCTCCAAGATATCCCCCAACACCACCTAAACCTACGATTGCTATTCTTACTTTCTCTTCTGTCATAAGATTACGATTTATATTTTACGAAATAAAAGACTCGATTTAATTCAATTGCAATTAAATTATCTTTCCGGAAAACTGGGATTTTCCAAAAAAAACAAGCGAAATTATGGGCAATATTACCTATAATAAGAGAACAAAATAGTATGTTTGCATATAAATATTTGGACAATTACAGTAATAAATTCAGCAGGAGGCATCCTCCGCTTACAATAAGCCACTTAATATGAACAATTTTAAAAATGGATTTTTGAACAGCATTCCACCAATCACGCGGAATCTGATTATCATAAATTTATTGGTATGGTTGGCAACTATTACCCTACCTACCGTATTATACAAAAACTTAGGTATTCAGTTTGACCTGCTAAACGTCCTTGGATTACACTATTTCGAAGCTAAGGATTTCAATCTGATTCAGATGTTTACCTATATGTTTCTGCATGACACAAGCGGATTTAGCCACGTATTCTTCAACATGTTCTCCGTCTATATGTTTGGACGAACACTTGAGTATACCCTCGGAGCCAAAAGATTTCTTATTTACTACGTTGCTACCGGTATGGGTGCCGCGCTTATTCAGCAGATCGTATGGTACTTTATCATAAACAACTACATAAGCGGAATAGGCTTTGTCCCTGAAATGGCAACCTTCACCAACGGACTTCTAACCGTGGGAGCATCGGGTGCAGTCTTCGGAATCCTCCTTGCATTTGGCATGTTATACCCCAATGCTCCGCTTTTCCTGATGTTTGTCCCGATTCCAATCAAAGCAAAATACTTTGTTATTTTTTACGGGATCATTGAGCTTTCGATGGGTGTAGCCAATGTCACAGGAATAAAAGGAGACAACATCGCACACTTTGCCCACTTGGGTGGTATGCTGTTCGGATTTTTCTTAATTAAATACTGGAAAAGAAACAACAACAACAATAATGAACCATTTATTTTCTAATATAAAACATCAGTTCGAGACCAGAGGAGTACTCATTCAGTTAATATTCATAAATATTGGAGTTTTTATCATCTCTTCGCTGCTGACCGTATTGTTTACACTTTTCAACTTGAACGCAGAGAGACTCTTAATATATTTCTATTTGCCATCAAATGTGTGGACACTGCTACACAGACCTTGGACGATAATCACATATATGTTTTGCCATAGTGGCATTCTGCATATTCTTTTTAATATGCTGTGGCTATTCTGGTTTGGCTCCATCTTCAGAACGCAATTTAGCCAGAGAACACTTGGGGGATTGTATTTTCTCGGAGGAATTTTCGGTGCACTCATTTTTGTACTTTCCTATAATTTCTTCCCCTACTTTGATATGCACAGCCGATACAGCTCATTAGTAGGAGCCTCAGCCTCTGTTCAGGCTATTATTGTAGCTACGGCGATGCGAATGCCTGAATATGAACTAAAATTCTTGTTTATTGGTAGGGTAAAACTCAAATACGTTGCGATTGCGATTGTGTTACTGGATGCGGTAAGTATCACCTCCTCAAATGCCGGAGGCCATTTGGCTCACCTGGGTGGGGCACTTGCAGGATATCTGTTCTCGATTAACTGGAAATCAGGCAAAGACATTACCAGCATCGTCAATCGGTTTATCGATAAATTCGTCAACCTGATTAAAAGAAAACCTAAAATGCGGGTACATGTAAATCAGTCCCGTCGCCCCGAAAACGACATGGATTTCAGAACACGTAAAGCAGAAGAAAGCCAGGAAATAAATGCTATTTTAGACAAAATCAAACACTCCGGATATGAAAGCTTATCGAAAGAGGAGAAGAAACGTTTGTTTGAAGCAAGTAAAAAATGAAAATCTGAGTTTAAATAGCTATGGTTAAGAACAAGATTTTTCGAATTATTTCGATCATATATCACTCAACACTTCTTTCGATCAATCTCCTTTTTGCTTTACTATTAATCGGTGCAGCATTCAATGATCGTGTTCCTCCGGAATCTGTCTCCTACCTGAATTATCTGGGGATGGCCTTTCCTTTGTTTGCTGCTGCAAACCTATTTTTTCTGATTTACTGGATTTACCGGCAAAAATGGTACAGCACGGTTCTTTCGCTGGGAGCCCTGATTATATCAGGAGGAGCCCTGTTCACGTATTGTCCGGTCAACTATCAGAAAGAGGCTGTTCCGGAGAATTGTATCAAGTTGTTATCGTATAATGTTCGGCAATTCAACTTTGGCGAAAGAGACAAAAACAAGAACAATCCGACTTTAGAACACATCGCTACTCAGGGCGCCGACATCATCTGCTTGCAGGAATTCGGATATTCTGACAATAATTCGATGCTTAGACTGAGAGAAATCCGTAAACGCTTAAAGGAATACCCCTACTATCATGTGTATAAACTCACCGAGAATAGCTGGCACACTTACGGGATTGCCTGCTTTTCGAAGTTCCCGCTTTCAAATATTACACCTATAAAATTCGAAAAAGCCGAAGCTGTTGGCGCTATTGCCTACACAGTCACAATCAACAAAAGAAAGATTCGGCTTTTCAACTGTCACCTCGAGTCGAACCGCTTCACAAGTGCTGACCGAAAACTCTACCAAAACATGGTAGAGAAATTCACCACTGATAAGCTCGAAGACTTCAACAGCACAATAGTTCGGAAAATGGATCGTGCATTTAGCGAAAGAGCACGGCAAGCGCGAAAGATACGTAGAGAAATGGAGAAAACAGACCTTGAGATCGTTACCTGTGGTGACTTTAATGACACTCCCCTTTCGTACACTTATCGGACAATCAAAGGAGACTCAATGGATGATGCTTTTGTCAACACGGCATCCGGTTTGGGAATATCCTACTACGAAAACCATTTCTATTTCAGAATTGACCACATTCTATACAGCAAGAATTTAAATGCCTATCAATGTAAAGTTGAGAATGTAAAATATTCCGATCATTATCCGATCAGCTGTTTCCTCAAATTCAAGAATTAGCGATGCTTAACGCCAAAAACAGACATATATGAAGCATTTATTAATCAGTATAGCAACAACATGCATTATGTTCAGCGCCTGTAATACAAAAAAAACAGAGGTGAATCCTTTTTTTACAAAATGGGAAACACCATTCGGCATCCCTCCATTTGAAATGATCGATGCCGCTCATTATCTTCCAGCTTTTGAAGCCGGATTTGCTCAGCACAACCAAGAAATTGATTCGATTGCAGCACAAGCTATCGAACCAAATTTCAAAAATACCATCGAAGGAATCGATTTCTCAGGCGAACTGCTGAATAATGTGACTTATGTATTCTTCAACCTCACGGATGCAGAAACCAATGATTCACTTCAGACCATTGCTGAGGAAATTTCTCCACGATTGAGCGAACACGACGACAACATCTATATGAATGACGCCCTGTTTGCCCGCGTAAAAATGGTTTACGACAATCAGGACAAGGAAAACCTTACCCCTGAGCAGAAAAGAGTTCTGGATCTTTACTACAAAAACTTTGTGCGCTCGGGAGCGCTATTAGACAAAGAGCAGAAAGATAAGTTGAAACAGATCAACAAAGAGCTTGCGTTACTTCAACTTAAATTCGACAACAACGTATTGGAGGAAACGAACAACTTCGCATTGATTATCGAAGACAAAGAAGATCTTGAAGGACTTCCGCAAGGTGCAATTGACGCAGCAGCCGAAGCCGCTAAAGAGAGAAATCTCGAAGGCAAATGGGTAATTACCCTCCACAATCCAAGCTGGATCCCTTTCCTTCAATATGCGAAAAACCGCAAACTTCGCGAGCAAGTTTACACTGCTTATATCAAACGCGGAGACAACGGAAATAGCAGTGACAACAATACGATCATCAACAAGATTATCAATCTAAGAATCGAAAAAGCAAAGCTCCTTGGTCACAATACCTTTGCCGACTACGTACTGGACGAAACTATGGCAAAAAAGCCAGAGAATGTGATGCATCTTCTGACAAAAATCTGGGAAAAAGCGACGCCAAGAGCCATCAAAGAGGTAGCCGAAATGCAAGCTATTGCAGACAGAGAAGGTGCGAATATCAAAATCGCAGCGTGGGACTGGTGGTACTATGCCGAAAAAGTAAGAGCAGAAAAATT
>JBOFXU010000062.1:0-3591 GCA_051654305.1 Bacteroidales bacterium
CAAAGAAGAGCTCGAGAACATTCTTTGACTCGCTTAATGCCCTCTTTCTATCACTTTCTGCTACTTTGCTGCATAAAGCAATACAGGCTCTTACCAGCGACTCCTTATCCTTAAAATTCTCATACAAAGTCCGCTTGGAAATTCCCATATTTCGTGCAATCTCATCCATTGTTACAGATTTGATTCCATTCAGGGCAAACTGTTCAAATGAAACTTCGATAATTCTATCTTTTATTTCCATATTCCTCTTTTGATATCTAACACTGCAAAGTAAACAGAAAACTTTTAAAACATATAAAGTTTTCTCATTTTATATATGTTAAAATTTCCCATAGACTATATATTAAGCTATAATCGAATATTTAATATTAATCTATAGTAAAACAATTATGATTACTTTTTCATTACATTTGTCCCATCTAAACAACTTAATCAGGGATAGAGGACTATTTCATTTTAATTAATAGCAACTTCACAGATGAAGCAATATAAAGAACTACTCAAACACGTATTAGAACACGGAGAACGTAAGGAAGACCGGACTGGCACCGGTACGATCAGTGTATTCGGCTACCAGATGAGATTTAATCTTCAAGAAGGATTTCCACTTATTACTACAAAAAAAATTCACCTCAAATCAGTTATTCACGAATTGCTTTGGTTTCTGAAGGGTGACACAAATGTGAAATATCTTCAGGAAAACGGAGTTCGCATCTGGAATGAATGGGCCGATGAACAAGGTAATCTGGGACATATCTATGGGTATCAGTGGCGTTCGTGGCCTGATTACACTGGTGGTTCTATTGATCAGATTACTGAAGCTATACATGCAATTAAGCATAATCCTGACTCCAGACGAATCATTGTAAGTGCCTGGAATGTGGCAGACATCCCCAACATGAATCTTCCTCCCTGCCATGCCTTCTTTCAGTTTTATGTATCAAATGGCAAATTAAGCCTGCAACTCTATCAGCGAAGTGCCGACATATTCTTAGGAGTACCTTTTAATATTGCTTCTTACGCTTTACTACTGATGATGGTAGCTCAGGTCTGTGATCTTGAGCCAGGCGATTTTATTCATACACTTGGAGATGCACATATCTACACGAATCATCTGGATCAGGTGAAAGAACAACTTTCTCGTGAGGAAAGACAACTACCTGTGATGACTTTAAATAAAGAGATAAAAGATATTTTCCAATTCGAATATAAAGACTTTACACTTACAGGATATGACCCTCATCCACATATCAAGGGAGTAGTAGCCGTTTAAAATTATTCATTAACCCATAAAGCAAACAGATGAAAAATATATCCATCATTGCTGCAATTGCAGAAAATAATGCATTAGGTAAAAATAACGATCTGATCTGGAGACTTCCAAACGATCTCAAGCGGTTCAAACATCTAACCGACGGACACACGATCGTCATGGGACGACGCACTTTTGAATCTTTACCCAAAGGAGCACTTCCCAACCGCAAGAATGTTGTGATGACATCCATGCCTGAGGCTATCGGAACATCTGCTTTCGTGTGTTCGTCGTGGGAAGAGATGATTGACCTGACAGAAAAAGACAATGAGATCTTTATCATCGGGGGTGCCTCCATTTATCGCGATGCAATGCCTGTAGCCAACCGTTTGTATCTGACTTTCGTTCACGAAAAGTTCGATGCCGACGTCTTCTTTCCTGAAATAGACTTCTCCGAATGGGAAGAAGTTCATCGGGAAGAGTGCAAGGCTGATGATAAACATGCCTACGACTATACTTTTGTTGATTATATTCGCAAAATAAAATGACAAATATTATCTTATTTGACGGGGCAGCCAGAACAAATCTGCTGCCCCTGACTTTTACCAGACCTGTAGCTGAGGTTCGTATTGGAATTCTGACGATAAAAGAGAAATGGGAGAAACGCATGAATACTCCTATTTCTTATATTACCGAACCCTACCTCAGCACGAAGTATCCAATGGTGATCTCTGATCAAAACCTCTTCATTCAGGGAAACATTTTACCCTCTGATTCGTTTATAAATGAGGTCCTTAATCTTGAACTTAACCATGCGCTGATATTTGAAGATTCAATTCTTGCCTTCCGAGGCTCTTTGGCCGATTTTGAAGCAGGAACCTGGATTTCTATACCTGCGTGCAATGTTCCGGATCAAATTTTTCAGACCTACGACATCTTCACCAAGAATGGACAAGAAATTCTTGCTGATTTTAAACTTCTTACACAAGGTCGCAGCTCTGCACCGATCAGCTCCTCAAACCGTATCATTGGATCTTATCCCGTATTTATGGAAGAGGGTGCTTATATGGAATGTGCAGTAGTTAACACGATGCAAGGTCCGGTCTACATTGGAGAAAATTCAGAGATTATGGAAGGTTCTTTAATACGTGGTCCATTTGTAGCTTGCGAAAATGCTACCATAAACATGGGAGCACGTATTTATGGTCCTACTACCATCGGTCCCTATTGCAAGGTTGGTGGTGAGCTAAACAACGTTGTCATGTTCGGCTATTCAAACAAAGCTCATGAAGGGTTTCTGGGTAATGCCGTAATAGGCGAATGGTGTAATATCGGAGCGGGAACCGAGGCTTCAAATCTAAAAAATGATTACACGGAGATTAAACTTTGGAACTATAGTACCCGCCGTTTTGCTAAAACTGGTCTCCAGTTTTGTGGCTTGATTATGGGTGATTACTCAAAAGCCGGAATTAACACTATGTTTAATACCGCTACAGTTATAGGTGTGGGATGCAATATCTACGGAACTGGATTCCCGCGCAACTTTGTTCCGTCTTTCCTCGAAGGTGGAAACAGTGGTTTTGAGCAAATAAACTTGAAGAAATTCTTTACAACTACCGAGAAGGTGATGGCACGCAGAAGCAAAGAACTCCTGGAAGAGGAGAAACAAATCTGCATGCACATCTTCGAAACAGACAAATAAACAACTCTTTAATTCCATTTCCGATATGAAAATTAAAAAGAGTATCTGGCTATTTTTATCTATTTTCACAATGCTGAGTTGTCAGCTGAATACAAACAAAGATAAAGATATTGCCCAGGATAAATTTGACCTGCCTCAGATTGTAGAACGGGATACTTTGACCATTTTGACGCTTTACAGCTCTACCTCCTACTTCATTTATCGTGGTGATGAGATGGGATATGATTTTGAACTGGCTAAAGATTATGCTGAAGACCATGGACTTAATCTAAAAGTTGTGGTTGCCGAAAATATAAACAAACTCCAGGAAATGCTCCTTCGGGGTGAGGGCGATCTAATTGCTTATGAAATCCCAGAAGTCTCAAATATGAAGGATAGTCTGATCTTCTGCGGGCGCAAAAGCGAAAACTATCAGGTGCTTGTTCAGCGTACCAATGGCGAACGACCTCTGATTGATGACGTGACTGATCTTTCGGGCGATAGCGTATATATAATTAAGGATACCCATTTTGAAGACCGTCTTTATAATCTTAACGAAGAGATCGGTGGTGGCATTAGCATTATCCCGATTGGTCAGGACACCATTGTTTCTGAAGATCTTATCGAAATGGTCTCAAAAGGTGAAATTCCTTATACT
>JBOFXU010000063.1:0-1245 GCA_051654305.1 Bacteroidales bacterium
ATGTTTATGACCTTGCAGAGTGGTGCTGTCTGGCTCCGCTAACAGAGATTTCACTGGACAACTACTCAGCTCCGGTTGAAATTCCAGACTTCACTCGTGGAGCTTGGAACAAACTTCAGAAATTAGAGTTCTACCAGAAATAATATTGATTATTAGAAAAGCTGGTCATTACGGAGACGCAATGACCAGCTTCATTATTATTAATACTAACGGTTACACATGAAATTTAAAACCATCATTGCGCTGCTCGCATTTTCATCGGCCCTGTATGCAAAGGAGTTGAAATACAATATGTCTGATTTTGGCGTTAAACCGAACTCAACCGAAAACTGCTCACCACTCGTAACAAAGGCACTGGAGCAAATCAAAGCAAAAGCAACAAACGGCGATAAGATTACGATCATTTTCGATAAGGGAAGTTACCACTTCTACCCCGAAGGATCTGCCCAAAAAGAGTACTATGTTTCTAACCACGATCAGGACAATCCGAAATCAGTCGGTTTAGCCATTGAAGGATTCAACAATCTGACTGTTGATGGTAAAGGTGCAGACTTCCTTTTCCATGGTCGTATGCTTCCGGTTTCAGTGGTCGGAGACTCTACGATCACACTCAAGAACTTCAGTGTGGATTTCCCCGATCCTCATATTGCACAGATTCAAATCAAATCTAACAATCCCGAAACCGGAGAAGTGGTGTATGAGATTGCACCTTGGGTAAACTACCGTATCGAGAAAAACAATTTGGTTGTCTACGGCGAAGGCTGGAGCCACACTCCTTCATGGGGTATTGCATTCGAGGAAAAAACCAAACATATGGTATATAACACAAGCGACATCGGTCTTGGTGTAAGCAAGGTGGAAGAGATTGCTCCACGTACCATACGTTCTCGCTCATGGAAAAACAGCAGACTGATTCCGGGAACAGTAATCGCTATGCGAAGCTACCAGCGTCCTACACCGGGAGTCTTTGTAACCCACTCTAAAGATGTGGTACTGCAAAACATAAATATCCACTATGCTGAAGGAATGGGCTTACTGGCTCAAATGTCCGAAAATCTGACGCTGGATAAATTCAATGTCTGTCTTCGCGGAAACAAAGATCCACGCTATTTTACCACTCAGGCAGATGCAACTCACTTTTCCGCTTGTAAAGGGTATATCCGCTCCGTAAACGGACTGTACGAAAATATGATGGATGATGCCATTAATGTACACGGCACCTACCTGAACATTAAACGTAAGATC
>JBOFXU010000064.1:0-3053 GCA_051654305.1 Bacteroidales bacterium
ATATAGCATATTGGTATATTTAATTTGGTGTGTGTTTTTTTTAAATTTGTGGTATCATGCATAAGCCCTCCGAAGTGATTCGAAGGGCTTATTTTATTATATACTGATATATAGGTGTTTATATCCTTTTTTACACGAAAAAGGATCGTTGGTAATACGTTTGAGTCTAAAATACACACTTTTTTTCGCACGATTTATCTATTTATTTCTGAATAATTTACTCCTGAAAGATTAAAGATTAAGTATTATCCGGGTGCCTTAATCGCTTAAATCCCTCTTGTGTAGATATGGTTAATGAATTAATAAAATGATTTAAATGTTTAATAATGCTTATTATTTACTCTTGAGAAACCAATTTAGATAACACTTTGTGTTTAATGTATTTCAAATACATTAAGAAAGCATCTCAAAAGTATTAATTATATGTTTCAGAATCATTTAAAATCTGAAAAGTATTTGCTTTGATGAGGTGATGCGTTTGCGTTATTTAAGAATAAAAAACCGGAAAGCATACAGGGCTTCCCGGTCATTCACATATGAGTTTGTTGCTTGAGAGTCTCTATTTTATTTGAGGTGTGAAATAGAGCTTCGAAATATCATAGCCAATGGATTTAGCGTAGTCGGTGATTTTTTTGAGTGTTGCTTTGTCTAATTCGGGCGTACGGCTCAGAATCCAGAGATAGCCACTCCCACTTCCTACAAGAGCATAACTGTAGTTCTTCTGATCGAGTAGCAGGATATCATAGTTCGCGTAGAACCATAAGAAGAAAGATACTTTAAGTTCACCGGGTTTATTTGGATCTGGTTGCTTGGCTTTCCCTTTGGTGCTTTTCAGCCGCCCATCAAGTGTTTTCACTCGACCACTATTGATAACTTCAATTTTCCCATCCGGTTTTAGGGTGTATCTGGCCGTTACTCCTACAAGGTCTTTCTCAAAAGAGTTTTCAAAACGGGCTACTTCATACCAAAGACCCATGTATCTCTTCAGATCGACCTGTTTCACCGTGTTATACGCTTTTGTATTCATAGTAAAGATAGTGCTGATAAATAGTACGATCAATAACAGACGCTTTGTAATCATTTTTCTACGTATTAAGGTTTATACTTAATTTACATTCGTATAAATAAAACAGTGCATCAGTGTATATTGTTTTTTTACAGACTTATTTATTCGTAGGAAAGTAGTCTTTCCGATTGCAGGATCATTTCTTTGAACTCTGATGTGATGGTGTGCATGGAGAGTATGGTTTGGATGCACTTTGGAAGGGGAGGGGGTAGAAAAAGTAAAAGCGAAGTTATTTGCTTCAACAAATAGCTTCGCTTTTAGTTACTCTGTGAGCTCGCCTTTTCCCTGACGGGTAATTTCTATTGCGTCTCCTGAGCAATCCACAATGGTTGATGGTTCAATACCACCATGGCCACCGTCTATGACCATATCCACCTGGTTCTGATATTTTTCCCAGAGTAGTTCGGGATCGGTAGCATATTCCACTTCATTCAAATCCACAAATACCGATGTGCTCAACAAAGGATTTCCCAATGCCAGACATAACTCGCGTGCGATATTATTGTCGGGTACACGAATACCCACACATTTACGGTTTCTGAAAATTCTCGGAAGGTTGCTGTTCGTTTTAACGATGAAAGTAAAAGGTCCCGGCAGGTTACGTTTCATAAGCTTGAATGTAGTGTTATCCACTTTTGCATATTCGCTCATGTTACTTAAATCGTAACAAACTACAGAAAGATTGACTTTCTCGGGATCAATGTCTTTGATTTTGCAGATCCGTTCAACAGCACGAACGTTCATTGCATCGCATCCGATCGCATAAAGTGTATCCGTCGGATAAATAACCAATCCGCCGGACCGGAGTATTTCTACTACTTTCTCAAGGTCCCGCGGATTAGTATTATTATTGTATAGTTTCAGAATCATCTTTAGATTTTCTAAGATTCTTCAAATAGAACAGGTCTTATTTGTCCGATTCAGCTTCGTAGCCTTTATTGAACACCTCAATAGCATTATAACTCATACCCATGCTTGAGAAACCTCCGTCATTGAACAGGTTCTGCATAGTCACTTTACGAGTTAAATCCGAGAACATAACGATACAGTAGTCTGCACATTCCATCGCATCAGCATTTCCAAGAGGAGCGATTTTGTGAGAAACGTCAAGCAGGCTGCCCATTCCTTTTACACCACTACCAGCAGTTGTCACTGTAGGTGATTGAGAAATAGTGTTTACACGAACACCTTTGTGTGTACCATACACATATCCGAAGCTACGAGCGATTGATTCAAGCAATGCTTTAGCGTCAGCCATGTCGTTGTATCCTACAAATGTGCGTTGTGCAGCAATGTATGAAAGAGCAAGGATAGAACCACCTTCAGAAATAGCATCCATTTTATAAGCAACTTGCATCATTTTGTGGAAAGATACTGCTGAAATGTCATATGTTTTCTCAAGAAGTTTGTAGTCAAGATCATCATAAGTGCGACCTTTACGTACGTTTGGAGACATACCGATTGAGTGAAGTACGAAATCGATTTTACCTCCCAATACTTCCATAGAACGAGCGAAAAGCATTTCTAAGTCTTCTACACTTGTAGCATCAGCAGGAATCACTTGTGCATTTAATTTTTCACCAAGCGCTGAAATTTCGCCCATACGAACAGCCACCGGAGTGTTAGTCAATGTAATCATTGCTCCTTCTTCTACAGCTCGCTCAGCTACCTTCCATGCGATAGACATATCATTCAATGCTCCGAAGATAATACCTCTTTTACCTTTAAGTAGATTGTAACTCATAATATATAATTTATTAAAGTATTTGATTCTAATGTAAACAAAACGGCACAAACATAAAGAAAATGTGCCATTCTGGCAATCCTTTGAGATATTTATTTTCATTTTATTGATTTTAAATACCTGTATGTGTGCCTGGTTTTATTTTGTTTGCTTTTGTAAATCAGTATGTTATGTAGGTTGAATGAGCTCTGTTAAAAATAATAGTTGGATTTTATATTTTTGGCAAATTATAAACACAAAACA
>JBOFXU010000065.1:0-2024 GCA_051654305.1 Bacteroidales bacterium
TGGTCGCAAAACTTCAACTTCAATATCACCGGTGGTACAAAACGTGTTGACTATTTCATGAATGTGAATGTCGTGCATGAATCAGGGATGTTGAAATCACGTAGTAAAGAGTTCTTCTCATACGACAATAATATTGACGTAATGAAGTACAACTTCCAGAATAACTTGAACATTAACCTAAGCGAGTCATCAAGAATCTCATTGCGCTTGAATACACAGTTCCGGGACTACAAAGGCCCGAACACAAGTGCTAATAGTATCTTTGGCATGGTGATGGAAGCCAATCCGGTTGATTTCCCTATCACTTTCCCTCAGGACGAGACAATTCCGCACATCATGTGGGGGGGTAAAAACGGGGGACGCTACAACTCAGGTTACCGTAACCCAATGGCTGAAATGGTAACAGGATACCAGGATAACTTCCAAAGTACCGTTTTAGCTAATCTTGAGTTCCAGCAAAAACTGGACTTCATCACAAAAGGATTAAAATTCAATACGTTAGTATCATTCAAAAACTGGTCACAAACTTCTGTTAGCCGTAATGCTGGATACAACCAGTATGAGATTAAAGATGTCATTAGAGACGAAAATGGTGATATTACAGGCTATACCACACAACGTGTAGGAGATGAATTAGGTACTACGCTGGGTACTTCAGGTAGCAATACCGGAGACAGACGTATCTACATTCAAGCTTCGTTGGACTACTCTCGTCAGTTCGGTGATCACGATGTAAATGGACTATTCGTTTACAACCAGGATCAGTATGACGTAAATAACCCGGGAAGTCTAATGGAATCTCTTTCCCGCCGTAAACAAGGTATCGCAGGTCGTCTGGGATATTCATACAAAGGGAAATACGTTCTGGAAGGTAACTTCGGTTACAATGGATCTGAGAACTTTGCTGCAGGAAACCGTTGGGGATTCTTCCCATCTGTTGCTGTTGGTTATAACATCAGTGAAGAGAAATTCTGGAAACCACTTGAAAACGTTGTCGATTTCATGAAAATCCGTGGATCATACGGTTTGGTAGGTAATGACCAGATTGGTGGCGAACGTTTCATCTATATGTCAGATATTAATCTGAGTGGCAAAGGCTACACTACAGGTGTTGACCAGAACTATTCTGTCAGCGGACCTTCTTATTTACGCTTCGAAAACAAGGATATTACTTGGGAGATTGGAGAAAAATTGAATGTCGGTGTTGAAATGAACCTGTTCCGTGCATTCCGTGTATCTGTTGACGGATTCCAGGAAATTCGTAAGAACATCTTTATGAAACGTGGTACAGTGCCTACATTTATGGGAACTGCATCTACAAACGTTTACGGTAACTTCGGTAAAGTAAAATCTTGGGGTACTGATATGTCTGTAGACTACATCAAAAACCTGAACAAAGATCTTACTTTGACATTCAAAGGTACGTTTACGCTGGCTAAGAATAAAATTTTGGAATATGACGAACCTGCATTCCAGCTTTATCCACAACTTAGCCGTATCGGACAACCGTTGAACCGTTATTCTGGATACATTGCTGATCGTCTGTTCATTGACAATGCGGAGGTTGCAAACTCTCCAACACAAGTGATCGGCGGTACGGTAATGGGCGGGGATATTAAATATATCGACCAACCAAATATCTATGGACAAACGGATGGTCGTATCGACGGAAACGATCAACGTTTCATAGGCAACCCAACAGTTCCACAGATCGTTTATGGTTTCGGACCAAACATCCGTTGGAAAAAATTCGATATGGGTATCTTCTTCCAGGGTGTGGGCAAAACATCTTTGATGATGTCCGGATTCCATCCTTTCGGTTCGTCAAGTACTCGTAACATCCTTGACTTCGTTGCTGCTGACTACTGGTCAGAAACAAATCCGAATGTACACGCGGCTTACCCACGTTTAAGTAAAATGGATATTTCGAACAATACAGCAAACTCAACTTACTGGTTGCGCGATGGTTCATTCTTAAAACTTAAAAATGTGGAGCTTGGATACACGTACCGCAAAATGCGTTT
>JBOFXU010000066.1:0-3148 GCA_051654305.1 Bacteroidales bacterium
AAACAGCTGATTCGTTTCACAGAGCTTCGCCGAAAGGGGATACGGAAGGCTGAAAAAGCAGCTCTTTTTTTACCGGAACAATCTGATTTAGCTGCTTTCTGGGAAATACTTACACGAAATCTTTCTGAAAAATACGCGACACATCCCGTACATACTCTATCGGAGATGGCCTATTTGAGACAGAGATTTCCAGAGAATATTCTTTTATATACGGTGGCTTCTGAGGAGGAGGTGCTGGCAGGTGTTGTTATTTATTTGTGTGATCAGGTAGCTCATGTCCAATATATTTCTGCTTCAGAAAAAGGGAAGCAACTCGGGGCGCTGGATTATCTCTTCAGTACGTTAATTCTCGAGCGTTATTCTGCGGTTGAATATTTTGATTTTGGTTCCTCTACCGAAAATATGGGGCTTATGCTGAATGAAGCTCTTCTGTTTCAGAAAGAGGGTTTTGGTGGGCGGGGGATTATTTACCCCATCTATGAATTGCAGATTGGTGCAGAAAAAACGACATGATCTCGGCAAGAGGATACTCAGCCTTTTACAGACCGGGATTCGTCTGTTTCTTACCCGGAATACATAAGTTTATACATTTGAACTTATGTAGTCCGGGTATTTAAATAAAAAAAGAGCCGCATCTTGCGATGCAGCTCTTGGTGATCTCGACAGGATTCAAACCTGTAACCTTCTGATCCGTAGTCAGATGCTCTATTCAGTTGAGCTACGAAACCGTGTTTCATTTCTGATAACGATACAAAAGTAGCGGTTTTTTTTGAATTTCCAAATAGTGTCGCAGCTCTTATTTTGTTTAAATGGGCTAAATGGTTGAGATATAGCTCAAAAAAAATAAGTTAAAATTTAATGACCACTCGATTAAATCAGTTCTGAAGGATCTTCGTTGTCCTGATGTGAACAATTAAGTTCGGCTTTGATGGCAAGAATTTCAGCCTTTACCGCTTCGAGTCGACGGATAATCTCATAGTTTCGTTCGCTTGAATCCTTGTTGTTTTTGAGTTTATTGCGTGCTCCTTGCAGAGTCATCCCCCGTTCTTTCACCAGGTGATAGAACAAACGTATCTTTTCAATATCCTCTTTCGTATAGCGGCGTGTTCCACCTTTACTTTTCTTGGGAGCAATAAGATCTACCTCTCTTTCCCAAAAACGGAGAAGAGACTCTTTTACATTCAGCATTTCGGCCACTTCGCCGATATTGTAGTAAAGCTTTAAGTCTTTATTTGGATTTAGTGCCATAGAAATACTCCGATAGTTATTGAAACTAATTAATCCATCATGCGTCCCATCGTGGAGGATAGTCGCACCATTTTATCATACTCGGCAGGTGTCAGGTCCATAAAATAGTAGTTTTGTGGATTAACAGCCTTACCTTTGTAAAGCACCTCGTAGTGCAGGTGAGAACCGGTAGATTTTCCTGTACTACCGACTTTCCCGATTACCTCTCCTCGTTTTACTTTTGCTCCTCGTTTTACCGAGTAATCGTTGAGGTGAGCATATACGGTTTTGTAATCATACCCATGATTAATAATAATCGTTTTACCATATCCCTGATCCCAGTCCGCTTTTTCGATCACCCCGTCTCCTGTTGCATAGATCGGAGTTCCTGTTTTAGCCGTGAAGTCCATTCCCGAGTGCATACGTATTGTTTTGTAGATCGGATCCACCCGTCGTCCGAATCCCGAAGAGGTCTGTTTCAGATCTTTGTTCAGAATTGGCTGAATCGCAGGAATACACAGAAGTCGGTTCTCTTTGTCGTTAAAGAGTTTCATCAGTTCATCATACGATTTGGACTGAAAGTATAGCCTTTTATGGAGTAGGTCCATTTTTTGTGCGGTAGATTTGATCAGCTCCTCGTTGGAAAGATTGTCAAGTTCCTCGTAACGATTGGTTGCTGCAAAGTCCCCGCTGCGCATTTCGTTGGGCAGAGGCTCAGCCTGAAGCATCACCCGGTAGAGATTGTCATCACGTAATTCAAGTTCGGTCAGCATCTTATCCGCCTGGTTAATCCGGTGCGATAAAACTTTGTTTTGTGCCGTGAGTACACTTATTTCTCTTTTCTGCATTTTCTCAAACGGAGAATCCAGATAGTAGGATAGTAAAAAAAACAATCCGCAACCGATCAGGGAGCTAAGAAAGAAATGTCGGAGAAAACCGATGATCTTTTCGCCGGTGGTTGGGTAAACTCGTTCGTAGTTTAGTGTATGAGGATTATATCTGTAATATACTTTTTTGCTCATTTTTAATATTAAAAAGAGGGATTTTGCTGTTTTTTCTTTGAAAGGTGATGACAAAAATAATATTAAACCCTATTTTTGCAACTCTAAATCAGTGCGATTTTTGAATTATTATTGCTAATGTTTAGAATAATACCAAAAATGGCTATTTTTATATCAGATTTATATCATAACCAGTATATTTTATGTTATCAGCAAAAGAGATCAGAGAATCTTACAAGAAGTTTTTCGAAGGCAAAGGTCATCAGATTGTACCTTCTGCTCCAATGGTGATTAAAGATGATCCGACATTGATGTTTACCAATGCCGGCATGAACCAGTTCAAAGATATCATTTTAGGAAATGCTCCCGCCAAATATAAAAGAGTAGCCGATTCGCAGAAATGTCTTCGTGTAAGCGGTAAACATAATGACCTGGAAGAAGTAGGTATCGATACGTATCACCATACGATGTTCGAAATGCTTGGAAACTGGTCATTTGGTGACTACTTCAAGAAAGAGGCTATCGAATGGGCGTGGGAATATCTTGTAGAAGTATTGAAACTGGATTCTACACGTTTGTATGCAACCGTGTTTGAAGGATATGCTCCGGAAGGACTGGAACGCGATAATGAAGCTGCTGGAATCTGGGAACAGTTTTTGCCGGCAGACCGCATCATCAATGGTAACCGTAAGGATAACTTCTGGGAAATGGGTGATACAGGTCCGTGTGGTCCATGTTCTGAAATTCACATTGACCTTCGCTCAGCAGAAGAACGTGCTGCAGTAAGTGGGTTGGAATTGGTAAACCAAAGTCACCCTCAGGTAATTGAAATCTGGAACCTTGTGTTCATGCAATACAATAGAAAAGCAGATGGATCGCTGGAAGGACTTCCGGCAAAGGTAATCGATACCGGTATGGGC
>JBOFXU010000067.1:0-14010 GCA_051654305.1 Bacteroidales bacterium
TATTATTGACTATATGTAATTTTTAAATCTAAGATTATGGCTTTATTTCTTCCCAAAGACTATCGTCCAACTATGGTTCCTGAGACAATGGAACATGCGATTAAATTCATAAAAGATACCTTTCAGACAGAATTGTCGAAAGAGTTGTGTTTAAGAAGAGTCACTGCGCCTCTTTTTGTTCTGTCCGGGACAGGTTTAAATGATGACTTGAACGGAAGTGAAAGAGCTGTTACTTTTCCCGTCAAACATCTGAATGACCAACGTGCAGAAGTCGTACATTCTTTGGCTAAATGGAAAAGAGTGAAGCTCGGGGCTTATCGTATTGCTCCAGGTTATGGTTTATATACCGACATGAATGCGATTCGTGCAGATGAGGAGTTAGATAATATTCATTCTCTGTATGTCGATCAGTGGGACTGGGAAAGAACAATCACCGAAAACGAGCGCTCTTTGTCTTTTCTAAAGAGCATTGTAGATAAATTATTTGGAATATTGAAACATGTGGAAAATGCGGTTTATGAAAAATTCCCGCATATAACTCCATTGTTACCGGAGAATATCACCTATATACATAGTGAGGAACTCTTACAACTCTATCCGGATCTTTCGGCGAAAGAGCGCGAATATGAGATTACCAAAAAATACGGAGCCGTATTCCTGATTGGGATTGGTGGTGAGTTATCAAATGGTGAACCGCATGATGGAAGAGCTCCTGATTATGACGACTGGACCACAAAGAATGATGACGGTCATAGCGGATTGAATGGAGATATTCTTCTTTGGAACCCGATACTTGAAAATTCATTTGAGATTTCTTCTATGGGGATTCGTGTAGATAAAGATGCGTTAATGCAACAACTTGAGATTCGTGATGCTTTGGACCGTGTAAGTCTGAACTTTCACCGCAAACTTCTTCAGGATCGTATTCCTTTATCTATAGGAGGGGGGATCGGTCAGTCTCGTTTGTGTATGTACTTCCTTCGTTGTGCTCACATCGGAGAGGTGCAGTCTTCAATCTGGGGCGATGAGATGATTGACGAGTGTGCAGCTAATAATATATACCTGAAATAATTTTTATTCATTTTTTTTGTTTTGTAGATGATACGAAAAAGGGAGATCTTCGGTTAGAAGATCTCCCTTTGTTATTTTTGAATATCCGTTTCAATTTAAACGTTGAATCGGAAGTGCATGATATCACCATCTTGTGCTACATACTCTTTTCCTTCTACACTCATTTTTCCAGCTTCTTTACAAGCAGCCTCAGAGCCATAAGAGATAAAGTCTTCGTATTTGATTACCTCTGCACGGATAAATCCTTTTTCAAAGTCTGTGTGAATTACACCAGCACATTGTGGCGCTTTGCTTCCGCGAAGGAAAGTCCATGCGCGAACTTCCTGAACACCGGCAGTGAAATAAGTATCAAGGTTAAGCAACTTATATGCTGAACGGATCAAACGACCAACACCTGACTCTTCCAATCCGATCTCTTCAAGGAACATCTGACGCTCTTCGTAAGTTTCGAATTCTGCAATCTCAGATTCGATTTTAACAGCAAGAACAAGAATATCTGCATTCTCGTCTTTTGTTGCTTCGCGAACCATCTCTACGTATTGATTCCCGTTTACAGCGCTTGCTTCGTCTACGTTACATACATATAATACAGGCTTGCTTGTTAACAAGAAAAGTTCTTTAGCAAATTTCTGCTCGTCTTTGCTGTCAAATTCAACCGTACGTGCTGCTTTTCCTTGCTCCAATGCTTCTTTAATCTGTACCAGAACACCATAAGCAAGTTTTGCATTTTTGTCACCACCTGTCTGTGCTTGTTTAGCTACTTTGGAAATTCTTGATTCAACTGTTTCAAGGTCTTTCAAAAGAAGTTCCGCATCGATGATTTCTTTATCACGAACCGGATTTACAGATCCGTCAACGTGGGTTACGTTCTCATCGTCAAAGCAACGAAGTACGTGAAGAATAGCATCCGTTTCGCGAATATTAGCCAGGAATTTGTTACCAAGTCCTTCGCCTTTACTTGCTCCTTTAACCAAACCTGCAATATCTACAATCTCCACAGTTGTAGGAACGATACGTTGAGGATGAATTAATTCAGCCAGTTTGTTCAGACGTTCATCCGGTACAGTGATCACACCTACGTTTGGTTCGATCGTACAGAATGGGAAATTCGCAGCTTGTGCTTTAGCGTTCGATAAGCAATTAAAAAGAGTTGATTTACCAACATTTGGTAAACCGACAATACCACATTGTAATGCCATTAATCGTATTTTTTAGTATAAGTATTTCTGTTAAAGTGTGATTCGGAGCTATGATATGCCCGATTTCAGCACAAAGGTAGCAAATTGCGTAATACTAAACAACTTACAGAGTTGAACACATGTTAAATATTTGATTATCAATGCAGAGGGTTTCTATTGGAGAATCAGAAAGCTTAAACATATATTTCTATCTGTATTTGATTGTGAGCTGCTTCTCTTTCTGTGCTACCTATTCTTTGTTTCACATGAAACCATAAACTCTCACAGAAAGCATTGACGTGCTCTTTAATTGTTGAAAATAAACAATATAAAGTTACTGTTAATCTCGAAGAATTGAATCCTCCATACCGCAACTTTGCAGTTGTATTCAGACTTTATAATGATACGAAGTTTTCTCAGATTGATGCACTTTCGAAACGTAATCATCCCAATCTGGCGCAGACGTTTATCCCTATTATGTTACTACACTATTTCTGGATTTTATTCTTTCTGATCAACAGTAAACTGTTTCCTTACAATCAGATTTACATCAGTAAAATGTGATCCTGGTTAGTTTAATATGTTAACTCATATTAAAGTCTTGAGGTTTAATGGTTAAAAGGTTGATTTTTATTCGTTTGTATGATTATCTTTTTCATCTTGTGGCCTATAAAGTTATAGTTGATAGTTGTTTTGATTTGTATTTTCCGTAACATCTAAATTTCTGATTATGAAACAAGAAACAAGAAACAAGAAACAAGAAACAATCTTTATTAGCACTACTCGTCGGATTGCTTTTAGTAACGGGATCATGTTCCAATGAAGCTCCGTTGGTTGACAAAGAATCAGCTTTATTTTCTTTACAGCAGGAGTTGGAAATTGCATTGAGTATTATCGTAATACCCGGTGTTACGGGAGGTGCTGTTATTGGGTTTATTTTTGGAAGTGGATTGTTTTGGGACTGTTTTTAATATTGATCTGTTATGAAATATTTTTTAATTGTGTATGTCATTGCTTTGTGCAATTGGTATTTTCATCAGCGTTTAATACTGCATGTCGAAGAATTAGATTATTTTGTTAGTATTTTGTTCTGTACTTTCTTTGCATTAGGATTCTACCAGCTAAAACGGGATGTATTTGACAAAAAAATGGTTCCTCGTGCCGATGCCTTTATCTTTTCAATTCCCGCTGCTCAGATTAGTGGTTACTATATTGGTGAGTGGTATAAAGGTAATGTCGCAGATCTGACTACTATTCTATTATATGCCATTCCGATAGCAATTCTTTTGATTATCTATTGGATATCGCTTGGATGGCATGGGTTGTATGCCAGTTCGTTTGTGAGATAGTGTAGATAGAAAATAAAAAGATGAACTGGGGCATTATGATATAATGCCCCAGTTCATCTTTTTATTGAATAGTTTGCGTAGTTGCCTGTTAAGTATTGAGTTGGCAGGAGAACTAAGTGTTGGATCCTGATCAATAATTTCGCGAGCGACATCGCGTGTCAGTTGTACAATCTGTCCGTCACGGGCAAGATTTGCAATTTTCAGGTCAAAGGCAATGCCACTTTGCTGTGTGCCTTCGAGATCTCCCGGTCCGCGAAGCTGAAGATCGGCTTCGGAAATTTCGAATCCGTCGTTTGTACGAACCATAATCTCCATTCGCTTCTTCGTGTCTTTGGACAGTTTTACGGATGTGACCAGTACACAATAGGACTGATCGCCCCCGCGACCTACTCGTCCGCGAAGCTGGTGAAGCTGTGAAAGACCAAACCGTTCGGCATTTTCAATTACCATAACTGTTGCATTCGGAACGTTTACCCCAACTTCGATGACGGTTGTCGCTACCATGATATGAGCTTCGCCGGATGAAAAACGCAGCATGGCCGCATCTTTATCTTTCGCTTTCATTTTGCCATGCACCATGCAAACACGGAACTCTGGGAATGCTGCCTGAATCTGATAAAATCCGTCTTCGACATTCTTCAGGTCCATCTTTTCATTTTCCTGAATGAGCGGATAAACAATATAGATTTGTCTTCCATCTTCCAGTTGTTTACGCATAGAATTGTAGAGACTTCCTCGTTTGTTATCGTATTGATGGAGGGTCTGAATAGGCTTTCGTCCTGGAGGTAACTCATCAATGACTGATACGTCCAGATCACCGTAGACGGTCATAGCCAGTGTCCGGGGAATAGGTGTTGCTGTCATGACGAGAATGTGAGGCGGATGCTGATTCTTAGCCCAGAGCTTTGCCCGCTGTGCAACACCGAAGCGATGTTGTTCGTCAATAATTGCTAATCCCAGGTTCTTAAATTCAACACCATCTTCAATGAGAGCATGAGTCCCTATTAATATATGTATGCTTCCGTCTTTAAGTCCGGCATGAATCGGTTCACGATTTTTCTTTGTAGTCGAACCTGTAAGCAGTGATACTTGTATTGGCATATCTTTTACGAATGCCGAAATGGATTCATAGTGCTGATTGGCGAGAATTTCTGTAGGTGCCATCAGGCAGGCCTGGAATTTATTGTCCAGTGCCATTAGCATGGTCATAAGTCCGACCAGTGTTTTACCACTTCCTACATCTCCCTGCAACAAACGGTTCATTTGTCGTCCACTTCCAAGATCTATACGTATCTCTTTTAGTACTCGCTTTTGGGCATTGGTCAAAGGAAATGGTAGATAGTCGTGATAGAACGAGTTGAAATTTTCGCCAATCACACGAAAAGGATATCCTCCGATTTGAGCAGACCGTTGTTTGGAGTAGCGCTGAATATTGAGTTGCAGGTAGAATAGTTCTTCAAACTTTAACCGGAATTCAGCTTTTCGCAATGCATCCAGATTTACAGGCATATGGATTTGTGTCAGTGCTTCTCTCCGTGTGATCAGGTGATGCTTTCTACGGATTTCATCGGGAATGCTCTCCTGGATATCATTGCTGAATGAGGAGAGTGTTGATTGAATGATTTTCTGAATGGCCTTTGAGTTGAGAAAATAGTTTTTCATTTTCTCTGTTGTGTTGTAGTAGCCAACCAGACCTGTAGTCAAATCTGTTTTAGGGTCAAATTCATCGATGTCGGGATGAGCGATATTAAATTTGCTTCCGAATTGGGTAGGCTTACCAAACACGATATACTCGGTATTCAGCTTATATTTGTTTTGTATAAACTTAATTCCTTTGAACCACACCAGATCGATGTATCCATCCTGATCGCGGAATTTGGCGATGAGTCTTCTTGCGCCACCTTCTCCAAGTGTTTCAAAGGCTATGATTTTACCTTTCAGTTGAATGAATGCCGATGAGCTGGTGATCTCTCTCGTTGAGTAGATCTTACTTCGGTCAACATAGCGGAATGGATAATAGCACAGAAGCTCTTCGGCAGAGAAGACTTGAATCTCTTTTTTGAGAACTTCGGCTTTTTTTGGCCCGACGCCCGGAAGATATGTTATGTCTCTTTCTGATAAATCCATTGAACTTCTTTTGTTATTACTATAATACCTCTGCGATCTTAAGATCGAAGGGGGTTGTTATTTTTATATTTTCTCTATTCCCTGGTACAGTGTGAATGGTCACCCCGTTAGCTTCTGCTACAGATGCATCGTCCGTAAATTGTTCAGAGTAATCAAGATGGTAGGCTGAATGTATTATTTCGGAGCGGAAGACCTGTGGGGTTTGTACCAGAACGTAATGATCTCGTGGGACACTGATGCTTTTTCCATCTGTCAAGTGTCGGATCGAATCAATCATAGGTATTACCGGAATGGCTGTACCGTAGGCTTCAGCCTCGCAAAATGAATTATGAATGACTTTTTCTGAAACAAACGGACGAACCCCATCGTGTATTGCTATGATTGCATTTTCTTTTTCTGTCAGAGCGAGTCCATTTTTCACTGAATGATATCTGGTTTCTCCTCCGTTAGCGATCAGGTGTTCGATATTGAACTGGTAGTTCTCGCAGAGTTCTTTCCAGTAATCTTGCTGTGCAACTGGAAGCACAACTATTATATGGAGATCAGGAGAGCTTTCATGAAATCGTCTGATCGATCGCATAAGTATGGGCTCACCCCGCAGAGGTATGAATTGTTTGGGCAAATCTTGTCCCATTCTTAGCCCTTTTCCTCCGGCAACTAATATGGCATAACGTTTCATATTATCGAATTATGGAATGGTAATTTGTTTTACTTGAATGGATTCATTAAGAAAAACGGATCCGATTTCGGCAAACTTCTCGGAAGACTCAGTGGTATAGAATGTCGACATTCCGTTCTTCTTACACCGTTCTTCCATTTCGGGATGACGCTGCAGATAATCTTTCAGACTTTTGGCAACGTAGGCTCCCTGAGGTATAACCTGTATTTGTTCAGGTGCATATTGACGGATTTTTTTGTAGAGGAGCGGATAGTGAGTACAACCTAAAACGAGGGTGTCTATCTGCGGATCTTTTGCCAATATTTCATCAATGTATTTCTTCACAAAGAAGTCTGCTCCTTCGTTGAGATATTCGTTGTTCTCGACAAGGGGTACCCACATCGGACAGGCTTGTCCTGTAACATGTAGTTCAGGAGATAACTTATGAATCTCCAGCTCGTAAGTTTGTGATTGTATTGTACCAGCAGTACCAAGAATACCAATATGTTTAGTTTGGGTTAGCTGATTGAGAACTTCGACTGTAGGCCTGATAATGCCAAGTACTCGCCTGTCAGGATCCAGCTCCATCAGGTTATTCTGCTGAATGGAACGAAGAGCTTTAGCCGAAGCGGTGTTGCATGCAAGTATGACCAGCTGGCAACCCATCTCAAACAATTTAATTACGGCCTGAAGTGTAAACTCATAGACGATCTCGAAGGATCTGTTTCCATAGGGAGCTCTTGCATTATCGCCGAGATAGATATAATCGTATTCGGGCAATTCTTTGCGAATATATTCAAAAACGGTTAATCCACCATATCCGGAATCAAAGATGCCGATAGGTCCTGCTTCTTTTGAAAGTTTGATCATACTTTTATGGTATAAAAAAAGCGAAAGAATGAAATGCATCATCCTTTCGCTTTGTTATCTTTTTGGTTCAGATTACTTCAATCCAAGTTTCGTTTTTACCAATGGCATTGCGTCAACGCTTTTGCTTGAGTGGTAAAGTACTGGTGATGATGAAAGATCGAAGATATAAATAAATCCGTTTTCATTACCCACTTGTTCGATTGCTTTTTTGATTTTGTCCTGAATTGGAATAATCATCTCTTGTTGTTTCTTTTGAAGGTCTTGCATTGCAATTTGCTGGAAGTTCTGAATTCTTGTTTCCAACTCTTGTACATCTTGCATTCTTCTTACTTTGATTCCTTCAGGCAAAGTGTCAGCAGCAGCCATGAATTCAGTATATTTCTTTTTGAACTCTTCCTGCATCTTAACCAACTCACCTTCGTACTCTTTAGAAGCTTTTTCAAGATTCTTCTCACCTTCAATTTTTTCAGGCATGATATTGAAAAGATCCTGAGTATTAAGATGAGCGAATTTCAAGTCTCCCTGAGCGAATGTGCTCACTGTGAAAGCACAGAACATAAAGGCAATCGCCAATTTTTTCAACATAGTCTTTTATAAATTAATTAGTTATTCATTTATTCTTTCTTCCGAACGCAAATGTAAATAATTATTTTGAAATTCCTAATTTACCAAGGACTTCATTACTCACATCAATACGAGGACTTGCAAATATAATGTTTTGTGATGATGCTCTGTCGAGGATCATCGAGTAGCCTCTTTCTTCGGCTACCGCTTTTACTGCATTATAAACATCATCCTGGATCGGAGCGATAAGAATTTCTCTTTTTTTGTATAGTTCTCCTTCGGGTCCAAAGTATTTACGTTGAAGTTCGATTGCTGCTTTCTCTTTTGCAACGATCTCTTCTTCACGTTTAACCTTCATCTCATCGGATAAGAAGACCAGATCAGACTGGTACTTCTTATACATGGCTTTGGACTCGTTGAACTGATTTTCCACTTCAGTTTGCCATTTCTTTGAAATCTGGTTCAACTGTTCATTTGCCATATCGTAAGCCGGAATATTTTTTAATATATATTCCATGTCAACTAACGCATATTTTTGAGCCATGGAGGCTACTGTAGATAGAACTACAAATGCTGTAAGAATAAACAACTTTCTCATAACAGATAAATTTTAAGTGGTAAATCAGTTACCTCTTGGTTGTAATTAGAATTCTTGTCCGATAATAAAGTGGAATTGACTTCCTCCTCTTTCACCAAATACTTTATCGAATCCGTATGCCCAGTCAATACCTAACATACCGATCATCGGTAGTAGAATACGAACACCTGCACCTGCTGAACGTTTCAAATCAAAAGGATTGAAATCTTTCACATCGTACCATGCGTTACCAGCCTCAAGGAAGGTTAAAGCATAAATAGTTGATGAAGGTTGTAACATTAATGGGTAACGTAGCTCTACTCCCAGACGAGAGTACGCATATCCGTAACGTCCATTCGGTGTTAGCGATCCGTTTTCATATCCTCTCAGTGCAACAGTCTCTGTCAGGTAAGTACTGCTGTATCCCGACATACCGTCACCTCCCATGAAGAAGGTCTCGAATGGAGATTTCTTGTCTTTATTGAATGAACCTAAGAAACCGTATTCAACGCGTGTTGCTAAGATTAGCTTGTCATTTGGTGAAATTGGAGTAAAGGTTCTTGCTTTGAACTTCCATTTGTGATACTCGATCCATTTGTATTTATCTGCATCTGAAACTTTCGGGTCTTTGTAATCGATTCGTTTCTCTTCTCCAAGCAATGAGTAAGGAGGAGTGATGCCTAATGACAAACTGAACTGAGATCCACGACGTGTAAACACAGGGTTGTCGATTGAGTTTCTTGACAGAGTCAGATTTAAACTTAAGTTATTACTTGAGCCATTCTGAATCAGGAAGTATTTCCAGTCTTTCATTACATATCTTTGGTAAGATAGTTCTGCTGAGAATGTGAAATAGTCATCCGGCCAGTTCAAACGTTTACCGAATCCTAATGCAGCTCCGTACATCTGGATGTTCTGATCAGGGTCATATGCGAATGTCGGATCATAGTTGCCGTAGTATGGGTCACCGTAGTATCCACCGCCATAACCGCCACCGTATCCACCGCCATAGCCATAGTATGGGTTGTTGTACCAGCTTTGCATGCTACTGCTCACATCACTTTGTCGGCTATAGTAAGCAGAAAGAGAAAGTGAGTTTGGACGTTTTCCTCCGAACCATGGATCAAAGAACGATACGCTATACTGTTGATAGTATCTTGCATTGGTCTGAGCACTTAACGTAAGTGTTTGTCCATCTCCCTGAGGAATGATTCCTTTGTAAGATTTCGGATTAAGAAGGTTCTTTACGGAGAAGTTGGTAAATTTCAAACTTAGTTTACCAATGATCCCTGTTTGTCCCCATCCGGCAGAAAACTCGATCTGGTCATTTGCTTTCGACTCGAGCATATATCCGATATCTACTGTTCCATTTTCAGGATTTGGCTGAATATCTGGTGCTAAGTTTTCAGGGTTGAAGTGTCCAGTTTGTGCAATCTCACGTAATGAACGTTGCAAGTCACTTTTGCTGAACAACTGACCAGGTTTGGTTCTAAGCTCACGACGAACGACATGTTCGTAAAGACGATCATTCCCGTTGATAGTGACTTTATTGATTGTAGCCTGCTTACCCTCCATAATGCGCATCTCAAGGTCAACAGAATCATTTTCAATATTAATCTCTACTGGTTCTATACTAAAGAATAGGTATCCTTTGTCCATGTAAAGATTAGAAATCGCATCTTCGTCTGTTTGCGTTCTTTCGTTAATCAGCTTTTGGTTGTAAACATCTCCAGCCTTAAGCTTCAGATATGCACTAAGAACCTCTGATGGATAGATCGTGTTTCCAATCCATTTGATAGAGCGAACGTGATATTTATTTCCTTCGTTGATGTCTAAGTGGATATCCACAGACTTATCGTCAAACGGAACGATGCTATCTGATACGATAACAGCATCGCGGTATCCAAGTTCATTGTATTTTTCAAGGATCAAATCTTTATCTGCAGTAAAGTTCTCCGGAACGAATTTCTTTGTGCGGAAAAGATTCAACAGCTTCTTGCGCTCATTGGTCTTCTTCATGACTCTTTCGATTTTATTTTCCGTAAGAGCAGAGTTTCCTTGAATGTAGATCTGGTTTACTTTAACTTTTTCTTTCTTGTCAACAACAATGTCAATGATCACTTGGTTCTCTTTTGATAAGTCATCTTTCTGAATGATGTTGATTTCAGCATTGTTAAATCCTTTTTCATCAAAATATTTTTTGATGATCACTTTTGCACGATCCAGAAGGTTAGGTGTAACCTGATTTCCATTCACAAGTGCAAGTTTCGTTTCAAGATCTTCTCGTTCTGATTTCTTCAAACCAAGATAGTTGATTTCAGAAATACGTGGACGTTGCGTAAGAGCAATATCCAAGAAGATTTTCTCACCTACAATTTTGTTTGCCTTAATTGATACATCGGAGAATAGTCCGTGTTTCCAGAAACGGTTTACAGCACTTGTAATTTCTGGACCGGGAACAGTTACCTGTTGTCCGACAGTTAATCCGGAGAATCCAATCAATACGTAGTCTTCGTAGTTGCTGGCTCCTGTAACGGTAATACCTCCAATTTCGTATTTCTTAGGTTTCGAAGAATAATAGATTGTAGGGTTTTCGATGATTTCTTCTTCTTGAGCAAATGCACTGAAGTTCATTAGTGCAAAGACGCTCATGAATAACATTAGAATTTTGCGCATATTTTTTAAAAGCCTCTTTAGTTCTTTATTATAGTTGTTCGCTTGTCTTTCCGAACCGTCTTTCTCTGTTTTGATAATCTGCTATAGCCTTATACAGACTATCGGTATTAAAGTCCGGCCAGAACTCATCTGTAAAGTAGAGTTCAGCATAGGAGAGCTGCCAAAGTAAATAGTTGCTTATCCTTTGCTCGCCTCCGGTGCGAATCATTAGCTCCGGATCGGGCATATCCTTTGTCATCATTCGTGAACTAAACAGCTGTTCGTTTATCTCATCAATTTTGAGTCGTCCTTCTTGAACATCCCTGCAAAGAGATTGCGTTGTCTTGACGATTTCGTCTCGTGACGAATAGCTTAAGGCAAGAGTGACGACGATACCTTGATTGTCTGCCGTTGCAGCCATCGTTTCTTTTAGTATTTGCTGAGAGATTTGGTTCATTCGAGACATATCTCCGATCATGTTCAAGCGAACATCCTTAGCCATCAAGTCTTCTTTTTGGTTTTCAATCGCTCTGACCAGAAGTTCCAGCAGCGCCTGTACCTCTTCAATTGGTCGGTTCCAGTTTTCTGTAGAGAAGGTGTATAGAGTAAGATACTTTACACCGATATTGGCTGCTGACTCGGTAATCTCTATCACAGGAGATACTCCATGCTGATGGCCGTAAGTCCGGGGCTTACCCTTTTGTTTTGCCCATCTGCCATTCCCGTCCATAATAATTGCTATATGTTGAGGAACTTTCTCTGGATTGATTTGATCAATATAGTTCATTTTGGTCATACAATTCATTAATATTTAATAGTCGCCTTTCGGACAGTCACATTTTCGGTACCCAAAATCAAATGTGATAAAAAATTGAGTGGTAGAATACCAGTCTTTGTTTTTTATCCAGCTTGATTTTATTGCATATGGATCTTTTATTCCATCTAGATTGTCATCCGAGCACCACACCATTGAATACTCAAGGCCGATGTTGATGCGACTCTTAATTTTATATTTTAGACCAACCCCAAAAGGTATTGTAGGTGCCAGTATTTTAGCCATTCCTTTGGTTTCTGGTGTATATGCTATACCGATACCGGCAGAAACATAGGGCGAAAATCGTTTCGATTCCATATGTTCGAACTTATCGCTGTAGCTGAAGAAGTTGTACTCAAAGTGGAGTCCGGTCTCAACAAATGATCTGTTGAAGGAGTAGGGACTGCCTGGAAATACACTTGCTTCAGTTTTTGAACTTGAATGAATACTGTTGCGGTCGATCGTTAGTTTTAGGGCTGTTCGCAGATTATGATTATATCTGGCGACTAACCCGCAGGAACCTCCTGTTTGACTGAAAGGCCTTGTCGATACATCTCCAAGATAGTAGTTTAATCCGCCTTTCGCTCCCAGCTCAAAAAGATACTCTTGTGCATGTGCTGCAGGTGCCAGGCAGAGTATGGTAAGAACCAATGCGTACCTTCTGAAACCTTTAAGAGTTGTCATTTATGTGGATTATTTCAGTTTATTGATTTTTGCAGTCCAGATGTCGTTAAATATGGTTGACTCATTATTTCCCCCAATTAACCACAGACGGTTTGCATTTTCAATTACTGAGATACTTTCTCTTGCTCCGAAATCTTCAGGGATTACAACAAGCTCGTTTGATTTTTCCCAGTTGATTCCACCATTTACAGAGGTATAGATCGAGTTGGAGTATTTGTCTCCACTTTTTCCACCGAACAGGTAAATGCCGTCATTGTAGTAAACAGAAGAGGCTCCGCTGATAGCTGGTAGTCCTGAACCAAGAAGGTTGTTACTTAAATGGAAGTTATCTAGTACACTGTTCCATGAGCATTGAAATACTCTTGCAATAGATGTGCTGTTTGATGTAGTTCCTCCAATAATACTTAGGTAGTTTGTTGCTCCTTGTGTAAAGTTAACAGTCGTATATCCGGAAGATGGAAATTGATCAGCTGATAGGTTACTACCACCCGATACATTTTTATAGTCAGTTCCGTTAGATGTGTACATAACGTTTACTTTTCCATTTTCATTGTGAAGAACGAATAAATAAGATTTATCTGTAGTAACTATACCTAATATATTAGAAACATTAGCTCCTGAAACAACTGCCCAGTTTATACCATCTGCTGAGCTCCACATTTCATTTGTTGTAGTAGCTGCCCAGTATTTGTCATTGAAAAGGGTGATGCTGTTTAGTTCAACATTTAAAGGTAATGAAGTTAAAGCTGTTTTTGTCCAGCTACCTGGAGCCAGCAGAGGTGCTGTATGTAGTGAGATACCACTCTTTGATTTTACAAAAGAATGAATTGCATCTCCTTTCTTAATAGCTCGATCTTCGTAAATAGACTCATTGTAAATGTTATTACCTATTTTAGCCCATACCATAGAGTCTGGTAGTTGTTGGTGGACATTTACTTTAATGATGTATTCCTTTGTTGTCTTAGAATCTTGTGCCGTTACAATAACCTTAACGGGTTCTCTGAAATCTATAGAGTCGGTTACGCTATAGTCCGTAGTATCCTTCGAAGTGTAAATCTTAGCTGTGGACGCTGATAGGAATGTAATATTGGCAAGTAGTTTTTCAAATTCTGTCTTATAAGGTAAAGAGTCAGGATTGAATATTTGACCGTTATTTTGATCTATCAGGAATGTCACTAGATTCAGATCTTTCATTACCGAATCATTCTGTTCTAATTTAAAAGCAGAGATTTGAGCATCGGTAAAGAAGACAATATCATCATCAGTCTCATTACTGTCTTTACAGGAAGAAACCCAAATCAGGCCTCCAATCAACAAAAATCCAGTGAAAAATCTTTTGATTCGCATATCGTGTAACGTTTCTATTATAATTCGAAAAAACAATTTGTTTCGCAAAAATAGAAACATTTTTCTCTTTATAACCTTATTCTCTTACATTTATACCAAAAAACAGTGATTTGGTT
>JBOFXU010000068.1:0-4805 GCA_051654305.1 Bacteroidales bacterium
AAAAATGTGGTCAGTTTTAATGTTTCGTGTCTCTTCATTGAAAAAATGTTCTGTCGTGTTAGAATGAAAAGCTAACGTCTGCGCCGAAAGTGCGAGGACGGGCTTTTTGAATATATGAGTTGCCTAACGATTCGAAATAAAAGGCAGAGTAGTCAGCTCCTGTTATATTTTTAGCCCAAAGTGCCACAGTAAGCCTGTCCTTGCTTATTGCAGCTCTTGCTGCAAGTGTGTTATAGAAGTCCTGCTTCATGTTATTGGCATCATTCCAGTAAAGTGGTCCCACTCCGTTGTATTGCAACGAGAAGTAGAAGCGACTGTACCAGTTGGTATTTTTAGCATAATACGTGTAATTCAGATTTCCTGCCACGGTATGTTTGGGTACGTAAGGTAAATAATTCCCAGAGTAGTCCATATTATTATTCGTGTATCTCTTGAATGTTGCGTGAGTAAATCCATAACTACTCTGAAGATTCAGGCCCGAAATGATTTCCCAATTTCCACTCCACTCGATTCCCTTACTTACAGACTTACCTGCATTCTTTAGAAGCGAGCCTTTGCCCGTCGAAAGAGGTTGGTAGATCTGCTGATTGTTCCAGTCAATGTAGAAAAGAGTCAGGTCGGTATGTATTTTCCCGTTAGCTAATACAAGCTTCGTTCCGACTTCATAATTCCAGCTATCTTCAGGCTTAAAAGAACGCTCTTCTTCGGTAACGAATGAAGAGTTAAACCCACCGGCTTTATACCCTTTTGTGACTGTTCCATAGATATTCTGCTTTTTGGCGAACTGATACTGTAGCGATACTTTCGGCGAAACCTGTGTGTGTTTGAGTGAGTGATCAAATCCTGGTTCTGAATTTGTTCCTTCTGCTGAGATCTTGTAGAATGTGTACTTTAGATCAGAATACTCAATGTCAAAGCGAGCGCCTGCCGTAAGTGTCAGGCGTGGGATAAGTATGTTTTTCACCGATCCCTGAGTGAATATTGACGCACCGTATGAAGGATTGTCGTAATACTTATCTGTGGCTGTATTTGCAATGGATGCAGGTTTTGCTTCTGACAGATAATCCATTTTTACTTGTTTGTCCAATCCTTGGTAAAAACCCGAAACACCAGCAAGCCACTCGTATCGGTCAGCTTTCGCATTTTTGAATTCAAGCTCCTGAGAAATCATGTGTTGCTTCTCTATCTGGTTGATAAAGTAAACATTTGAAGGTGAGAAATCCTGGTCAATGCCCTGGTGTCCTCTGAAATATTGGTAGGCTGAGCGGGAAGTGAAAATGAAATTGTCGCGTTTCACTGCCAGCACCACTCCGTTAGAACTCATAGCTCTTCTGAAGAAGCTGTCGCTGTTGTAATTTACTTCCGTAGGCTGTTTCGTTGTCGTATCTACACGCATATACGGATAGCCTGATTGATCAGAATATTCGTATCCGGAAACCAGATTAAACTCGATTCCGTTGTGTTGGTAAGAGAGACGCGCACGGCCCCCTCCTGAGTTTAGTTTGTCCGCTTTTTTGCTGTCGTATTTATTTTCAAAATATCCGTTGTTGTGAATGTAATTTCCCGTAATCGAATAACCCCATCTTTTGTTTATTTTCCCGTAGTGCGAAAGTGTTGTTTGCATCTGTCCATAGCTTCCAGCTGTCAGATTGATCTGGGTGCCTTCGTAGCTTACCGGAGAGTGAGTTGTTACATTGATCATACCGCCCATAGTGTTCCGCCCAAAGATTGTACCCTGAGGCCCGCGCAGGACTTCGATACTTGCAATGTCTGCGAAGTCAAAATCAAAGGTTGATTTCTCAAAATAAGGAATACCATCTACGTATAAACCAACGGAAGGAGAGTTGATTCTTGAGCCAATTCCGCGAATATATACAGGTGAAGTTAGCTTTGTTCCATAGTCTGGCATAAACAGATTGGGAACCATCAGACTGAAATCCTTGATGTTTGTTACATTTCTCATCTTCAGCTCTGCGCTTGACAATGCCGTTACTGAGATTGGTAGTTCAGAAAGTTTTCCATGAACCTTTCCGGATGATATCGTAATATCTTCAATCAATACACTTTTATAAATAGAATCATTCTCAGAGTTCTCTATTCCATTCCCGTTTTTTGCAAAAACAGGGATATATGCAAGGCACACTGAAGCCAGTGAGACTAATTTCATTCGAAAAGAAAAAGTTGAGTGTGTCGACATTGAGATTCAATTTTAATTGTGCGTCATGTAAAATAGGCAAATATAAGAACTTTACTCTACATGTTCATGTCTAAAGTTAAGTTTTATTTGTATTCGATAGGTGAAAATAGTCAACGATAATAATTCTCAGACTCAATTAGTTTTAATGTTGGTTATTTCGAAAAAAAGAGGGGCTTAATAATAAATTCGTCGTATTTATTTTCTTAAATAAAGTCGTTTTCTGTGATTTTTGTTTTTATTTGCAATATTAAACAGAATTATTGAAATGGGATTTAGAATTCCCGGCTAAACTTCAAACTCGCAATTATGAAAAAGCTACTATGCCTGCTCTTTGCATCTACTTCTATTTTTTCAACGCTTGCACAGGATGCATTTGAGGGAAAGATTTATCTGTCTTCAAACGGAGATACAATTCGTTATCGGGAACTTACTCCTTCTTCAATGTCAGGTAAAAAGAAATTTCCGTTGGTTTTGTTTCTGCATGGTGCGGGAGAGCGGGGTTCAGATAATTTGAAACAAATGAAGCATGGATCGAGTATGTTTCTGAATCCTGTAAACAGAGAGAGTTTTCCGGCCTTTGTACTTATGCCGCAATGTCCTGAATCGGGGTACTGGTCTTACGATGACAGACCGGCTTCTTTTGTTCCGACTAAAATGCCTGATGAGGCAGCTCTTACTCCTGTATTTGCAGGTGTAAAGGAGTTGCTTGATGCTTATCTTGAACGTCCCGATATTGATAAAAAACGGATTTATATCATGGGCCTTTCAATGGGTGCTATGGGGACTTATGATATGGTTTCACGTTTTCCAGAGCTGTTTGCTGCTGCTATTCCAATTTGCGGAACTGTAAATCCCGAACGTTTGACCCGGGCAAAAGATGTCAGTTTTCGCATATTTCATGGAGATGCTGATCAAGTAGTTCCTGTAGAAGGTTCTCGTGAGGCTTACAAAGCATTGAAGAAAGCCGGAGCTAATGTTGAATATATCGAATACCCGGGTTGTAATCACGGGAGCTGGAATCCGGCATTTAGTGAGAAGGATTTCATGCATTGGCTTTTCAAGCAGAAGAGATAAAAAACGAATTGATTCGTCATCATTTGTCACCATTCGTCACACCATTCGTCACACTTTTAAGCGTGTTTATTTATTTGTCTATTAGTAGCTTAAATGCTATTTAGCGGTGGTGTGACGAATGGTGACGAATGAAAATGAAAACTTTGGGTAGTAGTGTGTTCGTATTTTCGCATTCCTTGCTCTTTTAAGTTTTCCCCCTATGTATGTAAAAGTTCATTCTTATCAACGCGGGCGTTCATACGTATCAATGTAAACGTTCATTTAAATGAAAATATATTTTCAAACGTATGAACCGGCACGTTCATTTAAATGAAAATTTGGAATGATACGTATCAACTTAGCGCGTAGAAGGCGGATTGCCGTTTTGTGTCATTCGTTGACAGATTTAGGAATACTATTACATTAGGTTTCTGTATTTTCAAGTTGATTTTGTGTCAACTTATTTCAGGACAAGATATTTTCTGTTGGTGTTAAAAAATAAAATATTATGAAATCGTACATCCTGTTTCTTTTAATTCTTGTGTCGCCTTATCTCAGGGCACAGGATCCGTGGAAAATTATAGCAACTGATATTGATCCGAATAATTATTACGGAATAACCGTAGCAAACGGCATGTTGGGTATTGTTTCTTCGCCTGATCCACTACGAACATCAAATGTTGTTCTTGCCGGGACGTATGATAAATACGGCAGGGGAAGAGTTAGTAATTTTCTCAATGGATTCAATATGCTAAATGCGTCACTTTATATCGATGGATCCCTTGTAAGAGCTGATAATATCACCGGTTTTACACAGGAGCTTGATATGAAAGAGGCGAAGCATACATCCAAGTTTCGTTTTGGGGATAAAGCAGATGTTACTTACTCGTATCTATCGTTACGTCAGTTGCCATATTGTGCAATGCTTGTTGTAGAGGTTACACCGCTGAGTGATATTACAATTACTTGTCATAATGTGCAGGAGATTCCGGATGCTTTCCGCAACGGGCAGATGTATTACAATGAAATATCCCGTATGCATGCATCCATAAAGCTGATGACTACTACGGCCAAAAGTCCGACAGAGAAACTTGAGGTTTGTGCTTCCTCTGCATTTATGTTTCCTGAGAAGGTGGGAGAGGAGCTTCGTGTTACTCACCAGACACCAGATAGCAACAGCCATGATGTAAGTTTTAGCAAGCCGTTGAAGAAAGGGGAGTCGTATCGTTTCTGTATTGTCGGAGCTACGATATCATCTGCTCATCATCCCGACCCAGCTAATGAAGTAGAACGACTTACTGTTTCTGCTTATCTCGAAGGTTACGAGCGTCTGATGAAACGTCATATCTCTTTGTGGAGTGATCTCTGGAAAAGTGATATTGAAATTGAGGGCGATGCTCAGGCTCAGCAGGATATCCGCAGTATGATTTACCATCTTTACTCTTTTGTCCGCGAAGGCTCAGCATTATCTATGTCGCCAATGGGTTTGTCGGGTCTGGGTTATAACGGACATATCTTCTGGGATGCAGACACATGGGTTTATCCGGCATTATTA
>JBOFXU010000069.1:0-1789 GCA_051654305.1 Bacteroidales bacterium
CCCGGATCACTGTTGTTGGTCGCTTTATTCGTAAATATAGTATTGATGAGTTACCTCAGCTTTTTAATGTACTCAAAGGAGATATGTCTATCGTAGGAAACAGACCTTTGCCACTGTATGAAGCAGAACTTCTGACTAAGGATGATTCGATTGACCGTTTCCTCGCTCCTTCAGGAATCACAGGTCTTTGGCAGGTCGAAAAGCGCGGCGATTCAGGAAAAATGTCTGCTGCAGAAAGAAAAGATCTCGATGTTTATTATGCCAACCATTTTAGTCTGGCAATGGACATGAAGATCATATTCCGGACCTTTACTTCATTTATTCAAAAAGAGAACGTATAAAAAACTAATTCACATGAAGCGTTTCGTTTTCCTAATTTTCGTCTTTTGCTTTGTTGCGAAAGTTTCGTTGCAAGCCCAGATTGATAGCATTGTTGTTTCATCTGATAAAACCTTGAGTGGAGTTCTTCTACCTCCGATAAATGTTCTGTTTGAGTCCTGTCGTACTACATCCCGGATTGCTTATTATGAATCAAGAACGCGGGAAGAAAGGCATGATTTGAAATCATTAAAAAGAGAATGGATAAGTTACATACGTCTGGTAGGAGGATACCAATATGGTCAGTTTTGGACTAACTCCCTGGACAGTCAGGTATCCAGTCCGATTATTCAAAATTCAAGAGACAATAAAAGCTACTATAATGCCGGCTTTTCGGTTAGTTTACCGTTAGACCAGATTGTCGACCGTCAAAATCGGATTGGCAAGCAAAAAGAGTTGATTAAACAGACCGAAATTGAAATTCAGCGTTATTGGGAAGAACAGAAGATGTTAATCTCCGAGTCCTATACGGAAGCATCAAGGTGTCTGCAATTAGTGAGAGTAAGATCCGAAGCGTTAAATCTGGCTGAAGCACAGTATCGCTCTGCTTTGAATGATTTTGCTCAAAGTACAATTAACCTTTCTGATTTGAGTAAGTTGAAAAATATTCACTCCGATGCTCTGGGGGATTATGAACTGATTATGGCTCAACTCAAAAATGCTCTGATTCGCCTGGAGGTGTTAAGTGGTTATAAAATATTGAAATAAGATGAATATTATACAGTACATTTTTAAGCTTCTTTACCGGGTTAGATGGTGGCTGCTTGTCTTACCGGTAGTTTCGGTGTTCATTGTTTTTCTTTCTACGAGAACAATGCCCAAAGTTTATAACGTTTCTACGACTATTTACACAGGGGTAGCCTCCGGATTTAATATTGAATCAGCCGGACCGAGTATTCTGGATATGAACTCGGTGAATAATGAGCTCGACAACCTCATAAACGTGATTAATTCTCAGAGTACTCTGGAACAAGTTTCGCTTCGACTTCTTGCACGAACTATGGCTCATGGTAGTCCTTCTGCTGATGGTGAACATGTCATGTCTGAAACATATTCTACGATTAAGGAATGGTTTCCAAAGGAGTTGTTAGACCAGATTCAGGGAAAATCTGAGCAGGAACTTATCGAGATTTTTAAGAGTTATAAGAAACATGATCCGAGAAACTTCTTGTATAATCTGCTAAATACAGAAACTCCTTATTTCGGAATCAAGGAGCTACAGAAATTGGTGGTACGCAGGTTGCAGAATAGTGATATGCTTCAGATATCTTATGCTTGCGATGATCCGGGTATTGCTTACAACACCCTGGATATTCTAAACAAGGAATTTGTTACCCAATACCAGCAGATTCGCTTTGGAGAAACGGATAGTGTAATCGATTATTTCCGGTCTGAGTTACGAAAAAGAGGC
>JBOFXU010000070.1:0-2903 GCA_051654305.1 Bacteroidales bacterium
CTGAACACCTCCGGCGACTCCCAGACGTGGCAGAATAGCCAGCGTGAAAACAATCACACCCATCCCTCCTAACCACTGTATGATGCTTCGCCAGAACAATATACCGTGAGGCAGACTGTCAATATCGTTCAGAATACTGGCTCCGGTGGTGGTAAACCCCGACATGGTTTCAAAAAACGCATTGGTCACCGAAGGTATTGAGCCACTCAGAATAAAGGGCAGCATACCAAAGAGTGAGAGTGCGATCCATGAAAAAGCAACTATAAAATATCCTTCCCGCCGGTGCAGGTCCTTGTCATGGTTGTGGCAGGTCCAGAGCGAAAGTCCTCCGGTTGCCAGCGTGAGCAAGAGCGAGATGATAAAAGCGCGCACATCGTGATCACCATAATAGAGAGCGACAATGGTCGATATCAGTAGAAATGCAGATTCAATAATCAGTAATATACCGATAATGAAAATGACAAATTTCCAGTTAAAAGGTTTCATAAGTGAATGTTTCGGTTAGAATTAAAAATCATTCCGTATTAGCTCATACGGTTTTTATAATCCTCATAACCAAATTCACGATAGATATGCAACTGATCCTCTTTTGTCCAAAGAGCAATTGTCGGATGGTGAATCCCATTAAACATGGAGGTCTTCACAATCGTATAGTGAATCATATCTTCGAAAACAATACGATCTCCCACTTTCAGCTCCTCGTCAAATGACCAGTCCCCCATGAAGTCGCCACTCAAACAACTGTTTCCGCCAAAACGGTAAGTTGGTTTATCTGCAACAGGTTCCTGATAAGCATTGCGGATCACTGGTTTGTAAGGCATCTCCAGACAGTCGGGCATATGGCAGGTAAACGAAACATCAAGAATGGCTGTTTTAATTCCTTTATTCTCGACAATATCCACCACACTCGAAGCCAGCACACCGGTTTGCCATGCAAAAGCACTACCCGGCTCCATGATAATCTCCAGATGAGGAAACTTCGATTTAAAGTTCTTCAATACCCCTACAAGGTGGTCAATGTTATACCCTTTACGGGTCATCAGATGTCCTCCACCCATATTCAACCATTTTGCCTGACGCAGCAGCTTACCGAATTTCTTCTCTACCTGAAGAAGTGTTTTCTCCAGATCAAATGAATTCGATTCACAAAGCGTATGGAAGTGTAATCCGTCGATACCTTCGGGAAGTTTGTCCCCAATCAGCTCCGACACAATTCCAAGGCGCGAGCCCGGAGCACACGGGTTATACAGATCCGTCTCTACATCAGAGTATTCCGGATTGATGCGTAATCCACACGAAACACGTTTCCCGTCTGCCTCTACCATCGGTTTGAATCGCTCCCACTGAGAGAGTGAATTGAATGTGATATGGCTACTGTATTTCAAGAAAACAGGAAATTCTTTTTCTGTATAGGCCGGTGAGTACGTATGAGCCGGTGAGCCCATTTCTTCGTAAGCCAATTGTGCTTCGTAGATAGAACTTGCAGTCGAATACGGAACATACTCCCGAATAATCGGGAACGACTTCCACATGGCAAAAGCTTTAAATGCCAATATAATATTCACGCCTGCGCGTTCTTTTACACTTTTAATTAACTCAAGGTTTGCTCTAAGCTTCTCTTCTTCCATGACATAGCACGGAGAAGGCACTTGATTGAAATCTATCATTTTATATGCATTAATAAATGTATCAAACAATAACGAGTCGGGCAAAACGCAACAACAATGTTTTTTCGCCAAAAGTCTCGAATTGAACTATTGCTTTACGATTATCGCCCTCACCTTCCAATGCTTTAACAATTCCGCTTCCAAAACGTTCATGTTGCACCTGGGCTCCCGGAGTGAGTTCTCCCGGGGTCTGAGGGGTCGAAACCGGTGCAGCTGGTTTGCTGGTGGCTTCGGACATCGGCGAAAGCTTCTGTCTGAAGTTCGATGCACGCTGAGTCACCTCAGCCGAAAGCTTCTCAAAACTACTTCCCCGGCGTTGTTGTTCCTGTCCGACAGTCTCTGCCGGAGCCGCAAATATCGTATTACCCGTAGCCACTGCCGTATAGTCTGTCAGATACGACGTATCTATATCTTTCAGAAAACGGCTGGGCGAAGTCATATTATTTACCCCGTGACGGAAACGGCTTTTCGAATAAGTGAGCGTACAGCTTTTTTCGGCACGTGTGAGTGCCACATAAAACAAACGACGCTCCTCCTCGAGTTCCCGTGCCGACATTTTGGCCATGGACGAAGGGAACAGATCCTCTTCCATCCCGACGATAAACACATGTTTAAACTCAAGCCCTTTTGCCGAGTGAATGGTCATCATCGTCACCTTATCCCGGTCGGCCTCATCGTCCGTATCCTGGTCCGTTGCCAGAGAAACCTCTGAAAGGAAATCCGCCAGAGAAGGATTTTCTACTCCCTCCTCCTGCTTCATCATGCAGTATTCCTGCACCCCTTTGAGCAACTCTTCTATATTTTGTGTTTTGGTCTGTGCTTCCACCGTACCTTCGGCCTGAAGGTCGACAGCTATACCACTTAATTTAACCACTGCCAACACCTGCTCATAGGCTGTATTTCGTCCGCTTAGCTCCGAAAGATTTTCGATCAGCTCGCGAAATCCTGCCAGTTTCTTAGCCGTACCAGCATTAATTTTAAGTGCATAGTCAAGCGGTGCCGTAAGCACTTGCCACATCGATGTATTATGCATCAGTGCCGCATCCGAGATCTTACCCAGTGTGGTGTCTCCAATCCCGCGGGCAGGATAGTTAATCACACGCTTGAAGGCCTCTTCATCTTTCGGATTAATCAGCAAACGGCAATATGCGATCACATCTTTGATCTCCTTGCGCTGATAAAACGAAAGACCGCCGTAAATACGGTACGGTATATTACGTTTACGCAGTGCCTCCT
>JBOFXU010000071.1:0-1402 GCA_051654305.1 Bacteroidales bacterium
TCTTTTTATATTCCTCAGCTTTTCCCCTTGGCGTGTAACTCAAAGGCTTGATATTACAAATTATCTATCAGAAGAATATTTTTTATTCAATTACCCTTTATAAATACTAAATATATCTGTCTGTATTAATTTAATTATAAATATAATTTAATCAGCGGCAAAAAGTTTAGTATTTAATTTACATATGTAAAAAAATATCTCTATTTTGCTCCATGAATAGAATTTTAACCTAATTATAGGGGGTTAATAAAGTTCTATTACGCATTTATGTTAATTCAAGGCTTAAGTTTTTTGTGATATTTTTCAATAGCACTTCGTAGTACAGGATCAACGTTTCTATTTGTTTTTGTAAGAATTCAAAAAGGTTCACGTTTAGCTCGGTTGATTCGCAGCTAAATCTTAAATAGATAAATTAATTCAACAGATTTGATAGTTAAATTTTCTGTATTTTACTTTTCAATGTTATTGGAATCAAAAAAATAACTTTATATTTGAGTTTCATATTTGAAATAGTATTCCAAATATGGAAATAACGAAACTCTGGTAGTCAAAAAATCATCCAACACCATAAGTAAAAACCTCTTTTAAAATGAAGAAAATAATATCAAGTATGTCATTCGCACTCTTAATCGGAGTATGTATTGGTTTTTCTCCGCTACCCAAGGGAGAGAAAAGACAGAACGACGTATTGAATGTTAACGATGTTGTCAGAATAGACAACAATACTTACTTTATTACTGAGAAGAATACAAAAAGAGTTACGCAGTATAATTCAGATTTCACCCAGATTCTGAACGAGAAATCTTTTTCTCAAACTCCAACGGGAGTGACGACTGATGGTAAAAATCTCTATGTGACACTTTTTGATACCAAAGGACAGTTATGTGTTGTCGATGCAACCACACTTGAAATCAAAAACACCATAGATGCCCAAAGCGGAACGACATCTCCTTTGCTTTCGCAAAATGGAACAAAAGTTTATGTGTTAAATCAATTTTCAAATAATGTACAAGAGATTGATCTGTCAAAAATGGCAGTAACGAACACTTGTGCTGTTTTACGTGAGCCTAAAGCCGCGACGTTTGATCAAAGTGAGAACTTCATGTATGTGGCGAATTTCCTGCCGGCACAACGTGCGGATGTAGATACAGTTGCAGCTTGTGTTTCCGTTATTGATATGAAGAATTTCAATCGCGTGAAGGATATTCAACTCTACAACGGTAGTAATGCTTTGCGCGGGATGTGTTTGAGTGCAGATGGTAACTATGTGTTCGTGACTCACAATCTGGGCAGATTCCAGGTGCCAACCAATCAGCTTCAGCAAGGGTGGATGAATACTAATGCCATGAGTATCATCGATACGCGTACACAAGACCTTGTAGGTACGGTGCTTTTAGATGAT
>JBOFXU010000072.1:0-1259 GCA_051654305.1 Bacteroidales bacterium
AAGACACAGGATAGAATAATATCTTCAGACATGGAGGGTTCCGGTGTAAGATTGGAACCTTCCGGACTGATTTTTCATCTTTTTCTCAAACGATTCGATTAAATCAGGGTTTCATGTAATATACAGGATAAATAGGTTCAAATGTGCAATAATGCCCATTTGATTTCATTACAGTACTGTATATTATACTCCCATCAAAAAAAGATATAATATCACTCCAGTTATCATTTGACAGATAAATATTCTCACTGTTACCCGAAACATAATCGGCATCAACTACAAGTTCGCCTGACCAATCCGTGTAGAGACGTAGCCGAATGGTATCTCCCCTTATTTCAACAAACTCTACCCAATAGCCTCCATCACAGCCTCCTTTCCAAACAGCTGAAACAGGGACTTTATCGGGCTTCACAGGTGGATCACATGGCTGGTTAAAGGACCAGTTCAAACATACTCCGCCTATCAGAGTTAATCCCAATAATACCGTTATTACAATTAGTGCAATTTTAAGAAAATAGTTAAACCTCATAATCCATTTTAATTATTTGCTGAATTCAACTTACTAAGCCAACTTCAAGAATCGCTTTTTTGTCATTACTCAACGTAACTCTTCGTTATTCGGATAAAAAAGACTTATCCATATTTAAACTACAGTATTTGTAATCTCATATTTGACAGCAGGAAGAAGAGTTATTTCCCCTTGGTTAGCTAATTCATTTAACCCCGATTTGGATAAAGCCTTATCTGAAAATGGAACAATCAATTCACTGAATAAGCATTCCAGCTTTCTTTTTCTCAATTCGTCGCACATTGAGTTCGTGAAATCTAAGACATCCTCTTCTCTTATCTGGTTAGTAATATGCCCCATTGAACTTTTGATCAAATTTTTATCCGGAACATATATTCGATTAAACGCTCCTTGCACAAAAACCTTGAGATTCAAATAATAACAATTACTATAAGAAGATTTCTGTAACTCTAAAACAACAATACATTCATTACTGCTCTTATACCATCCACCAAATGCATTAATAAAGCTATTTGCTTTAGCAATATCGTTGAACAAATTCTTAAATAGTTTTCTATCCATATCAAGATTTCTCTAATTTCACATACCAATAATCAGATCAGGTGTATTACCCTCATCTCTGATATAATTATAAGACACAAATTTGCACCTTGAAGTGATTATTTCATAAGTTAAGAGCTCGTTTAACTGCTGGAAGAATAACAAACTCTCCATCCGCAAATAAAAGCCG
>JBOFXU010000073.1:0-1160 GCA_051654305.1 Bacteroidales bacterium
TGCAATTTAAACTAAAAAGTACGACCGAGGGTGTAAAGATTCTATCGGTAGGATTAAAAAATGTGGAAACACAAGCCAACTTTAACTCCCAAATAAGATCTTGGGGAAATTATACGAATTCTATCAAAGAGCTTAAGACATACGATATTCCCCAAGAGGAACAGCCGCTGACCAATGAGTTCAGACTTCTGTCAGACTACTATATTGTTCTTCCTCAAGAAACTGAAAATGTGGAGTCAAAACCGACTTTCACGATTGCACTGGACGACAACGGAAAAAGAATAAACTTTGAATTCTCCCCTGCAACGAACTGGGAAATGTTCAACTCCTACACATACAATCTCACTTATGCGACGGAAAAAATTGAGGTAAGCATAACTCCTGAACCCTGGACGGAAAATAACGTTGAGGAGGATATCGTAGCCAATCAGTATCTGAATGTTTCGACACGAAAAATGGATCTGGCTCAATCGGAACACCTCTACTACAATTCGTCCTTCCCAAGTACTACTGTTGCCGATTCGGCAAGCTATCCGGAGGGCACAAAATTCCTTCTTAAAGATTATTATAATGTAAGCTACGAGGGAAGTAAAATAAAATTAAGTTCTAATGATAACGATTTCGATGCTGAATCTTTCACAATCTATCTGCAAGGAATGGATCTCCACGGCCACGTTAGTGTTCGTGTGCCGATCGAGGTAAAAGCTGTAAGTGAAGATATTGGTGTGGATATTGATGGTACTTTCTGGGCTCCGGGGAATATCATCGCACAGAATGGAAAATTAGATATTGCTCCGAATGCCAGCTATACGGGACTCTATTTCAGATTTGGATCGCTTATCGGTATGGGAGGAAATAACTCGGGGACTTTTGATTTTCTTCCGAATAAATCCATTGGATTCAGACCTCCTGAATTCAACGGAACAATTACAACCTATGAACGTATTCCATATGTGAGTACCTTAAATACAACTATAGGTATTGAAGATGCATTTATCGGAAGACATAACAACGGATCAGGCTTTGATGCCGAAAAAGCCATAGGAGATCCTTGTCGCTACATGTCGAATCAAGCGGGATGGAAAAAAGGAAAATGGCGTCTGCCAACTGAAAAAGAATATATGGCAATCGTAAGAACGAGAAAGATTCGACGCATCAAT
>JBOFXU010000074.1:0-6204 GCA_051654305.1 Bacteroidales bacterium
ATACTTACTCTGCAGCGACTCTTCCGTTTTTGTCTTTACACCCTGACTTTTTCCGTTGACAAAAAGCTCTGCTTTGGGATAATTCGTATAGACGAATACAGGAACCTCTTTTCCTTCACGCCCCTCCCAGTTCCAGTGCGGAAGCATATGCAACACCGGCTCTTTCGTCCAGCGACTCTGATAGAGGTAGAAGCGGTCTTTCTTTAATCCGGCAAGATCAATAATCCCAAAATAAGAACTTCGGGCGGGTGTTCCCTCATTAAAAGGGGTAGGTTCTCCCAGATAATCGAATCCGGTCCAGACAAATTCACCAAAAATAGAAGGATTACGATCCAGGGCATCAAACTCCACATCCGGAGTATAAGCCCATCCGGGATATTCGAGATCGTAGGACGACACCTGGTAATCAAAATCGCAAGCCCCGACACGTTCCTTTGCCGGGAACTTATACACTCCACGGCTACTCACTGTAGAGGCAGTCTCACTACCATAGACAACTTTACCGGGATTATCCCTTAAAATTTTATTGTACTGACGGGCATTGTAATTAAATCCCACAATATCGAGTGCATCCGCCAGCCCCGTTTTGAATACTTCCACAGGGAAGTTCAGACCTGCCGTAACTGCTCTTGTAGGATCTTCGCTGCGACAGATATCTGCCAGATATTTACACAGCTCCGCACCTTTCTCATAGCGTTGTTCCCGAAGCTCATTCCCCAGACTCCACATGATTACACTCGGGTGATTGCGGTCGCGACGCACCATATTCTGAATATCCTTAGCGGACCATTCGTCAAAAAATTTAGCATAACTATTGGCTCCTTTTGGCTCTTTCCATTCATCAAATGCTTCAACCTGCACAAGAAAGCCCCACTCATCTGCCAGTTCCAGAAGCTCCGGAGCAGGAGGGTTGTGAGACGTACGAATGGCATTACACCCCATTTCGCGCAACATTTCAAACTGACGTTCCAAAGCGCGAATATTGACTGCCGCACCAAGAGGCCCGAGGTCATGGTGGTTGCAAACCCCCTGCACCTTCACAACTTTGCCATTCACAAGCAGTCCCTGATCAGCCGTATATTTTATATCACGTATTCCAAAGCGGTTTTCTACACAGTCCCGTTCTTGCCCACCGACAAGAATCCGGCTGCGCAAAGTATAAAGGTTTCCCTCGTAAACAGACCAAAGCGCCGGATTGGCCACACTCATCTGCATCTTTATCTTTTTAGTCTCACCGGGAAGAAACTTCTGCTCTCTGGAAGCAACCACTTTTCCTGCACGATCTACGATTTCATGGCGAAGTACAGCTTTTTGACTATCGTCCACTGACGCATTGATTTCGGTGACCACCTCCACCACACTTTTGCGTGCATTCACCACCGGTGTAGTAATAACCGTTCCCCAATGAGCTATATGAACGGGATCAGCGGTTACCAGACGTACATTCCGATAGATTCCTGCTCCGGAATACCAGCGTGATGACTGATCCTCATTTTCGACCCTTACGGCAAGAATATTTTTCTCACCTAAGCGTATTTTATCTGTAATATCAAACGCAAAAGAGGTATATCCGTTGATCCATTCACCAACAAATTCACCATTCACGTAGACTTTAGCAAGACGCATAACTCCATCAAATTCAAGCCAGAAACGCTTTCCCTGCTCTGCTGCCGGAATCGTCAGTTCACGACGGTACCAGGCAACTCCAAACATAGGAAGAGCTCCCGTACGTCCGGTGCGAAGTTTTGCCACGCGATCGCCATCTTCTTTCACCTGGACCATCTGCATATCGATATTCATATTGAAATGCTCGCGAATCGCCCAATCATGAGGTATGTTAATCTGACTCCAGTCTGCATCATTGTATTCTCGCTGAGAAATACTTGCGGCATCTCCCTTTTTAAACTTCCAACCCTTATCTAACAACTGAACTTCGCGGGCCAAGCCATCAACAGAACAGAGCAGAAGCAATAGTAACCATTTGTTTTTCATATCTAATCTAATTAGAATCCCAAAGGTAATAAATTTTATTTTATATTATGTGAATTAATTCATCACCCCCTGTCTTATGAAAGCAAAAAAATCAATACTTTCATGTACCAATTTCGATTCAAAACCACCTTTGAGTTCATACGTTTAAATCCGGATTTTCATTTAAATGAACGTGCCGGTTCATACGTTTGAAAATATATTTTCATTTAAATGAACGTTCACGTTGATACGTATGAACGCTCACGTTGATAAGAATGAACTTTTACGTACGGAGGAGCAAGCTGAAGAGTCAGAAGATGACCGAAACACACAGACTACATGAAGTTTTTATTTTCATTCGTCACCATTCGTCACACCGCCTCCATTCAAGATATATAGCATTAACAAACAAATACTTACACACATAGAAACGTGTGACGAATGGTGTGACAAATGGTGACAAATGGTGACGAATCCGATGTATGATTAGTAAGCATCTAAACAATAAAAAAAGGCTGACAGAATAGAAGCATTCTGCCAGCCTTTTAAGCATCAGACTATAACTAATGATTTATTTCACAATTACTTTCTGAGTAAGCACTTTACCATTTGTCAACGTAACAGCGACTGCTACTACACCTTTAGCCCCGTTTACAGAGAAAGTGGTATGCTGAGAACGTTTGATCAACTGTCCTGCCATGTTGAACACAGCAATAGACTGAATCTCTTCTGCTGAGTGAACAGAAAGAGTTCCCTCTACGCAAGAAATACGAAGATCAGAAATCTCAACTTTATCCGCCGATACCGAACCTGTAGGAAGGATCGTATAAACGCCCCAGTATCTGTTCGCTTTGTAGGTTTCTACAGCTTCTTGCGGAACGAATATAGTCGTTACTTTCGTACTCTTGAACACGTAAGGATCAATCGACGGAGGAGTAACTGCATGACAGATCACTTCACTTAAATTCTCAGACCCTTCAAATGAACTACTCAAAGAGAGAAGTCCTGCCGGTAGTTCTATTTTACGCAAACCAGTTGCTTTGATAAAAGACATGGCAATTCTTTTCAGATTCGTTGGGAAAACGATCTCTTCGATCACCTTGTTATTGTCGAAAGCCGTACGACCAATAGACTCAAGCTCCGGAGCAAGATTAGCTACTCTCTCCTGTTTTCCAGCCGGATAAGCATATAGCGTCTTTTTATCTTTGCTATAGATAGCTCCATCAATGATCGATAGATTTGGATGTTCGTCACTTGCCACAAACGAAGTCAGACCGTGCATTTCATAGAAAGAATCTTCTACGTTCATGTATTGCGGTTTTTCCAGTGACAGTGGCAAATGAATCTTTGTGATCGCCGGATTTCCAGCAAAAGCTTTTGCGCTAATGCGTTTTACACCTTCCGGCACAACAAATTCACCGCTTGCTGAAGGAGGACAAATCACTAACTGAGTTCCATCTTTCGAGTAAACTACTCCATCCACCGATTTAAGCTTCGTATGCGTATCCTTCACATTCAACGCTTTAATCCCTGAGTTCATAAACATGGTCGCCGACACATTGTTGCTCAATGCATTCGGGAAGTCAAATGATTCAAGAGAGAAGCACCCTGAGAACGCATTATTTCCGATTCTGTTGATATTATCATGCAAAATCAACGTTTTCAATGCTGCACAACCAATAAACAAATCCGAGAATCCGGTTAGTTTTGTCGCTTTTGTGAAATCCACAGACTCAAGCGCTGTACAGTTGCGGAAAGTATAAAGACCCATACTTGAGGTTTGAGCCGGAATAACTACCGAAACTAATTTCTCACAACCTTCGAATGCACTCTCACCGATGAATAAGCTTTTCGTAGCATCATCAGCCGGCATAACAAGCGTTTGAAGGTTCGATGCTCCCGCGAAAGCTTTCGTCCCGATAGACGATAGATTCGTACATGCAGACAAGTTCAATGTAGTCAGTTGCTCCATATCGGCAAACGCTGAGTTCCCGATGGTTGTAAGCATATTACTAACCAGTACGCGTTTGATACTTTTATTCCCGGCAAGAACGTAGTCACCGATCGCGGCTACATTTGTCAGGTCAAGTTCCTCAATTGTCGTATTCACCGGAATAAATACGATGGTCTCCCCATTACTGGTCACAATCATCCCCTCGTATTGAACATAGTCTACATTATTTTCATCCACAGTCACCTCAGCAACATTACGACAGTTACTGAAAGCACCATTACCAATAGACGAAACGTTAGGTCCGATAGCAATAGATGAAAGTGACAGATTATTGAAGAATGCATTCTCACCGATTGTTTTAAGTGAAGCCGGAAGTTTTTCCAGATCCAGATTTTCACATCCGTAGAAAGCATATCCACCGATCACTTCTAATCCTTCAGGCAACTTAAGCGTATGCATCTCTTTAACGTTCTGGAAGGCATTCATTCCGATAGACTTCAATTTAGTCGCAGCCGACAGATCAACAAGATCAATAAGCGGAGTATTTTCGAATGCTTTATCATCAATCAGCTCCAGGTTTACCAGCTCGTGAAAGTTTACACTCTCCAGCGCAGGACATTGCGAAAAAGACATAAAGCCAATATTTTTGACAGTCTTAGGCAGCGTGATCGATTTCAGGTTCTCACAGTTGTAGAACGTGTTTCCGCCAATCTCTTCCAATCCTTCAGAGAAAGTTACATTTTCAATTTTTGAGCTACCAAACATAGACGCAATGCTTTTGATCCCGCCAGGTAGCGTGATTGATTTAAGCGCCTGTGTATTTTCAAACAATCCAAAACCAACTTTGGTCAATGTATTCGGCAGAGTAACCTCTTGCAAAAGTGTATTTCTATTGAAACAGTTCGATGCGATAGAGTCTGTTCCCTCTTTCACAACCAACGATGTATTGGTTGCTGCCATAGGGAAATACACTAATGCTTTAAGAGCTCTATCATAGATTGCATTGTCAACCGACTCGTATTTGGGATTATTTGCATCGATCTGTATTGTTTTAAGTTTCTCACAAAAATCAAATGCCGAGAAGGTAAAGTTGGTACACTGAGCCGGAATAAACAAATCATTCAGACCACATCCGAAAAAGGCGTTCATACCAATTTCTTTAAGCGATGTCAACTGATTGAAATTTACTTTAGAGAGGTTCACACAAGAAGAAAAAGCCAGAGCTTCAATGGTTTCGATATTTGTCGGCAAGATCACCTCTTCCAGTGACATAATCCCCACCTGATACATAAAAGCATCGATACAAAAAGCAAAACTTGGCACTTTATTATCTGCAAAAGTAGCGTGTTCTGCATCTACTTTTTTTATGGTCACGATATTAAACAGAACATCAAGATCGGCACGGGTGATCAAACCACTCAGATCAAGCTCCGTCGGGCCTACATACTGTATTCCGCTCCAGGGGTCTTCCACTTCATAGCTTTTCAGATACTCACTCAATCGTTTTTCATTTAGATCTGCAGTCACCACGACGTCGCCTCCCTGGGCAAACGATGGTATGGCAAACAAGGCCAATAAAAGAAAAATGTAGAAATTTTTCATCAAAATAAATTTAATTGTTATTAATATACCGACAGGCACAAGGCCTGTCGGTAGAAGACTATATCTATTCTGTAACTACTAATTTTTCCGTTGAAATAACCGCATCGCCTTGCTTGATTTGTACGATGTAAATGCCCGGCTGGAAACCTGTGACACTGATGGTTGCAACCGATGATCCATTTTCATTGGACATCATCTGATCCGCTACCACTTTACCTGACAAATCTCTCACAATACAATGTACAGGCTCGCCATCCGAAACCACATCGGCAGTAACTACTGAGATTCTGTTTGTAGGATTCGGAGCGATAGTCACTTTCGATGTCACCGCTGAAACCGCATCACCTACTGCAAGAATCACAAACGACGTCAGCGTTTCTCCGTCATTACTGTCTATCGCTTTGATCGCAATGGCACTTTCCCCCGGATTTTTCACATAGATCGACATCACGGATCCATCCACGGTAATATCAGCGATATCGCTGTTTGTAGCCCATGCTTCGAAAGTCATCGGATCATTCTCCTGATCCACAAAGTAAGATGCAAGATCCAGGGTGTACGTTTTACCCGTTTCCACGCGTTTATTCGAAATTGTTTTGATCAACACCGGAGGTGTATTCATTGAGTTAATTACGTTCACACGGAATCGGTTCGTCACTTCAGTTTTGCCATCAGAT
>JBOFXU010000075.1:0-9203 GCA_051654305.1 Bacteroidales bacterium
AGACTGAAGTGTTGGTTCATCAAAACTAAAGTAGGTAGCTTCCCAGTTGTTCATAAGAGAATATCTGTCCTTCTCTCCATTGTGAATCCCATATTTGCGCGCCCAACGATGAAAATTACGGCTTACATCACCTTTTCCCTGTCCACTGTAGGTGTATAAGAATGAAGGAGTCTTGAATAGCTCCCCTTTCTTTAGACGATAATGCGAAGCATACGGATTCATGCCAGCCAGAATACGAAGTTCCTGTTGCTGGTTTTTCTCAAAGAGGAACCGATAGTTAGCAGGCCATGCCAAAGCCATACCTATCACCTCTCCGTGATCTTCGTCAGCAGGCTTATCTAATGAAATAAAGCTTACCGGGTGATTGTAGAAGGTAGCTCTTGTCCCTAACTTTGTATCGATAATTTTTATACCTTCAGTCAGCTCTGTATGTTTTTCATTAAACTCTCCAGCCCAGTCTCCCGTGTAATGAGTCAACCAGTAGCTTCTGTTTTTTAGTGTGAGTTGGCCAGAAGCAAACTGATAAAGCGTTACAGGCTTCTTTTCATCGTGACGATACTCACTCCAGCACTCGATCAGATTACTCTCTCCGTATGCCTTATAGTAGAGCGTTGTGTAAAATGGGTAGATCGGATCTTTCAGTTGTATCGTTGTTAGAGAGATATCCCCATTCTCTTTGGTTTGTTTTACGTCCGTAACTTCCAGTTTGGTCGAGGTGTTTCCATCTGCGTGTACAGCATGAACAGCAACTTCATGTTGCTCGCTCAAACCGAAAGCGGTATAGGCTGGATAACGGCCACGTTCATTCTCGATTCCGGATCCTTCTGGAAGTCTTTCGCCAAAGTAAACCTGCTTCAGCTCTTTGTTCTCTACACTTAAAATTAGTTCCGTGTTCTGCGTTTGAATACGAATCGGGTTTTCAGCAGCCTGTGATGTGTTGATCATACAGAAAGCGATAAACGCCAATAGTAGTTTTTTCATTGTTTCTCTGTTTTTTTACATGCTATTTATTTCCCGAAACCTTAGTTCCAGGTGATTTTCATCATTTTTGTTATGGAGTTTTCCGGGATACTCACTACCGTAAATCCATCTTTAGAGGTGGCCTTCGTTTTTCTGCCATTTATTTTTACGTTCCGAACTGTAGCAAATCCTCCAAGCACAATCTGATAGGCTCTGCTTCTGAGTTGTCCCGTGTATGAGCCTTCTACCGGATGAATGATCAGTTCGTTGCTTTTTGCAGTGCTTCGGAACTGCAATCGGGTAGTTGCATATTCCCCTTTTTCATAAGCTACTGTTTCCCCATCATCTTCATACAGGGTATAGCTGTTATCGCAATTTCCTGTATCCGGATAAAGTCGCACCACTAATGTGTCCAGGGGTGCAGTTGCCATGCGCATTCTCACCGGCTGCATAGGTAGCGGATAACCACCCTTTACAAAAAGAGGAAAACGCTCTAACGGATAGCTCTCTTCGATAGTTGTACCACCTGAATATCTTTTACCTGTGAAAAAGTCATACCAGTCGTTACCTTTTGGTAGCCACACTTTCTGAGTAGCCTCCTTTTCATTCCCCTTGCCACTTGCGGTGACAGGAGCGCCAAGAAGTAAAGAACCAAACATAAATTGCTGAGGATTCGAGTATGCTTCATTTTCCTCGGGATATTCAATATACATGGCTCTGTTTAACGGTAGCATATCTTTGTGGCATTCCCGGACAGACGAATAGATGTAAGGCATCATTTCAGATCGTGTGTGATAGATCCGACGCATAGCATTTTCTTCCCGTTTACCCCACAACCAGGGTCTGCGGTCCAGTTTTTCATCATAAACCGAATGAATACGGAGCGAGGAGTTCAGTAAGCCGAACTGAGTCCAGCGTGTATAAAGTTCCGGGTCAGTTCCATCAAAGAATCCCCCGATGTCGTGCGCCCAGAAGAAACAGCCCACATTTCCGCTTGTGGCTGTGAGTTTCACCTGAAAGCGGAGCATATCCCAGTTACCAACCTCATCGCCCGAAAATTGAATCGGATTCCGGTGATCTACCCAGCCAGCCCAGCGGCTGAATCCTGCTCCCCGCAGGTTATTCTGTTTTGAATAATTAAAGTAGATGTGATTAAGCCAGGGCAGGTGTTTTGTTTTCGTTCCTCTCACCGATGGGAAAACATAATCTTGTTGCCAGTCCAACCACCAGAATGCAACCCCCATGTCATCAGATTCCTTATGGGCATATTTCATAAAAGCATCCATATATCTTTTATCGCCGGCATTAAATAAGGGGACAGGAGATGATACAGGATCTTTGCCTAAAGCATTCATGAAATCAGTATATGCATCTTCGTGCGGACGAAGACCGTCGTGCGGATGTTCGTTCAAAACCACATGTATGCCGTCTTTTTTGAAATCCCGGATTAGTTTCTCTGGTTCAGCAATCAGTTTTTTGTTCCAGGTATAACCTGTCCAGCCTGTATTTCCGGCATGCCCTGTTCCAACTTTTGCCTCTCTCTGGGTATGCCATCCCATATCAAACACAACGATATCTAACGGAAAGTTGTGTTGCTGATATCCGGCAACCAAATCTTTGTACTCTTCAGCCGTGTAATTCCACCACCGGCAGTACCATGAACCATGGATATATTTGCGCGTCATCGGTACAGGTCCGCTGATTCGTTGAAGGTCTTTCAGTGCAGCTTTATAATCATTATCGTAGACAAACAGATAGTAATCCTGAATATGTTTTGACGAACGTTGCTTTATCCATCCGTTCTGGAGGATATCCTTATCCGTATCATTAATCATATACCATCCGTCTTTACTCAACAGTCCTTCGTCTATCGGAACTTCACCTCCCATCCCGTCAAGAGTAGTGAGCGAACCGCCTAAGTTCGAGTGTTGACCGCTGTGAGTTTTCCACTGATGTTCCTTCCCGTTTTTCATATAGTAAACCGAAAGTGTAATTTGTCCGAAAGGGGAGCCGTTATCCAAATATTCGACCCTCATTTTAGGAGTAGAGAGTTTGTAGCGTTGACCGTTTTGCTCTATTTGAACGTTGTCATAGGTATGAGACCGGTCAAATGCAAAAAGGGTCTGATCGTCCAGGAATTCCTGATCTTCGGCATATTCAAGGCGCACCAGACCTTCACTGATAAAGGTGAACCGGGCATTTCCGATGACGACTGGGTTTTTAGCAAGCAGTGTGTTCAAGCCTGTGAGCAGTAATATGCACAGGCTTACAATTCGGAGTTTAATCATAGTTTTATTATTGGTAATTTTTGGCGATCTAAAGCCTGATTAAGTTTCTCAAACCATTCATTTATTGTTCATCTATGTGCCGGAGTCACAGTCTGAGTGCTGTTTCTCCGCAGTATCTTTGATTTTCGGGGCACAAGATAGTAATTTTATTTAGTAACTAATTGCGATTGGAATCTATATTTTAATTTAAGGCTTGTTTGGGTTGTTTTGTTATTGGTTTCAATGAAAAATCAGATCTCTTCAGGAAAGCATCAACATGAGAAACCGATAGTAAAAAATAAGTCCCCGATTCTCATCGGGGACTCAATGCACTCTAATCAATATACCAATTGTCTATTTTATTTATTTCAAATCTATGTAACCTGTCCAGTTGCATGGTATAGCGTCAATCGCATTATCTTCCGGTAAGAAGAAGGTGCGGTACCTGAACTTCATGTCTGCAGGGATTTCTGCAATTGTAAGGCTCGATTCTTTCGAAACCGTAACAACCTTTGGTCCAGACTCGGTATTATATTCTACTTCCATACCAATGTAACTTTCCGCAGGCGCAAACCAATCGACCTTAAATCCACCATCTTCTGGAAGAAGTGCACTTGCTTTGAGCTGTCTGTTTTTCAGTGTAGCTTTATACATATCGCCATATGTCGAAGCAAAATGAGCAACCGGTAAGGAGTGTTGGTTAAATACGTTGAAATTAACGATATTAAAGTTGTAGTTCGTTTCAGGTAATTCCACGATCATATCCAATGAATCTTTCCCACTTTTTAATTTATCCTTCAGGTCAATCACTATAGAGTCATTGTAATTATTGTAATATACGACTGTTTTTGTCAGACGGTTTCCGTTGTTATACCAAAGTTTAAGCTGTAAACGCTCACTTCCGGCATGAGTGACAACAGAGTCAATCTTTTGCAAATAAACGATCTCACCACCTTCAAGGTATTTCTGATGAATATCAGTATATGAATCGCATGATGTGATCGCTAATCCAATTGCAAATAATTGAAGAAATATTTTTCTCATATGACTTTTTTTATTTTTTCTGTTATTATTCTTTTTCGCTTTCCGGACGATCGTCTCCGAAAAGTTGAATTTCCGACAGACGACCACCTTCGCTTCCAGCACCACCGCCCTGGAATGTTTCAACTACCTTGAAACAAAGAGCCTGGTATTGCGGCATCGGATCTTTTAAAGGTAGAATAAACTCGTGTCCTCTGTTTTTTGCCACATCGAAATCTTCTTCAGAAAGGTTTCCATCACTGTTGTACCATTTACCGGATGGCATTTTGATTTCACACAGCATGATTAACTCCCATGAATCTGACGATGCAGGATCTCCTGATTTTGGATTTGCTTCCGTTGATCCGTATAATTCAAGTTTTCTCGTATTTGCTCCAAAATAGAAATGCGAATAGTTTGTCGCACCCCAGGCAAATTGCCACAATACGATACGAGAAAGCGCCGTCGGATTTGTCAAGCGAATCGTACTCCAGTGAGGAGTTACCGGATTTGTTGAAGGCCAGTGAATATCCCCCCATCCTGGTGCAGAGGTTGCCCCGTCAAACCAGCGATACATATAGTTGTAGTCAGGGATATTGTGAAAATATTCACTTGGCATATATGTAAACGCCTCTACCTTTTTTTCAAAAAGAGGAGTAATGGTAAAGCTCATCTTTTCGGTATAATTGTCCCAACGGTCTCTAAACTGAAAGATATATTCAGATTCAGCAGCTTTTTCTCCGCGGATTGTAATCAGTGGGTTCGCCTGATCAGTGTAATACTGTTCGATTAGAATAGTATCTTTATCTTCTACTCTGGAGATAAAAGTAGCAATGGTTCGTCTGTCCACATTCTTGAAAGATACCTGCATTCCACCAAAGTCAGGACTTACTTTCAATGATTCTTTTACACTTGTAAGCGGGCTGCTGTTTGGTACTATTTGTAGCGTGTACGGAGCTGAGTAGTTATCCGAATTATCAATCACACAAAGCTGAATGTTTTTGGGTGTATTAGTAAGATAACCTTCAATAACGATTGAATCAGAAAGAAAAGAACCACGAACAGTAACCTCTTTGCCGGTTTCAAGTTGGTACTTCGCCTCAATACCGCGAATATTCTGAATTTGAGGTGTCTTGTATCTGATAATCGCTCCTCCCGATATAGCTCGCCAGCTAACATCTGCTTCAGTAAGGGCAGGAGGAGTCTGATTTGATGTTTTCTTAGGAAATCGGCTATCTTCCTCACAAGAAGAAAAAATTCCACAAAGTGCTACAAGTAGCAGGCATATGTATGTCTGTTTTTTCATATAGATTTTTTTTGCTGATGAATTACCACCCTTTAGCCTGAACTAATTGCGGGTTCTTAATCATTGTGTTTACATTAATAGGCCACAAATAATCTTTGTAGTTGAACGTAAGAACTTTCTTAATATCTTCTACATAGAATTCTTCAGGCGTACTTGCATTACTGTTCCATCCCGCAAGGACCTTACTTTCCTGAGAATGTAATGTCATCCAGCGACGTGAATCCCAGAAGTAGTGACCTTCAAAAGCCAATTCAATATCACGTTCCTGACGGATAATTTCACGTAATCCTTCTTTTGAATATGGTTTTGTTGGATTAAGTGACTTCGTCCATGATTCTGTCACACCTTTGAGACCAGCTCTTTCGCGTACCAGATCAATATACTGGATAGCATCTCCTTCTGGATTCCCTGCTTCATTTGCAGCTTCAGCATACATCAGGTAAAGGTCTGCCAGACGAATACGAGGGAATGGATAGCGGATAGAGGTGAAAACAGCCGAAGAAGGGGTTCCTGTTAATGTCGTTTCCGGATTTACCAGTTTCTTAGCTCTCATACCGGTTTTTGTTCCCCACTCTGACAGACTACCCGTCGTATTTGCTGATTCACCCATGTAGAACCGGATAATGTGGAAGTTTTCTCCTTGCTGTCCGTTACCATACCATTTTGCACGATTAAATGCAATTGAAGAGTAGTAGCGTGGTTCGCGCGAAAGGTTGAACTCTGCATTAATTGACGATCCATCTACGTATTGAGCCTCTTCAGGGGTTGGCATACGAAGGTCTGTTATACTTTTACCAGCCCACTCCTGATCTTCTTCAATTGGAAGCCCGTTAGACGTATAAAATTTGTTTGCTGTGTTTAATGTTACATCGTAGGAAGGAAATAATAGTCCACCAGAAGTATTAAGAGCTACACCATTGAAATTAATAATCGCTCCCAATTGAATCTGATGCGTATTATTTGTACTTCCACTTGGGACAGCTCCCCAAACCAATTCATCTATCCAGTCCCGGTTGGTGATCCCTCCACGAATAGTCAGATCTTCCAAACGAGCTTTAGACATAGTTGATGATTCGTATCGATAAAGTTTGATGCCTGCAGTATTACAAGCTTCGATTGCTTCCTTGGCTGCAACACGGGCTTTTTCCCATTTATCATCACTATACGGACTCAAGAGATTTGTTCCATCGTTGTTCGTCCAGTCAGCCAGATATTTGTTTCCGTTGAAAAGTGGGCTCGCTGCCAAAAGAAGAATTTTAGCTTTGATCGAACGAGCGATTGGTTCCGTAAAACGTCCCAGCTCCTCGGCTCTGTTGCTAATGAATAACGGAAGCTTAGGCGAAGCTTCGTCCAATAGACCGGTAGCAAAAGCGACACATTCATCCATGGTGTTACGAGCTTTACGAATCTCAGCCGGATCAGCATCGATCGGATATTCTCTGTCTATGATAGGTACTGGTCCGTACTGGCGAAGCAAGCACAGATAAGAGTAGGCAATGATTACCTTTGTCTCAGCTATCCATCTCTCTTTTAATGTGGGATTTAGGCCCAAAACATTCTCTACATTCTTTTGAAATACATAGCATTTACGTATTGTCTGAAACAAAGGTGTTCCACCGTTTCCACCTGAGTAGTTGTCTACATAAGGAGCATTTGAGTTCTGATATCCATCCTTGATACGGAATGGTGTTTTAAATGGTGCATCAATCCAGGAATAGGGAGTTCCTTGCCAAAACTCATTCGATCCGGTCATTGCTGGATCAATATTCGTATTGTACTCCTGAGGAAGTCCTGCGTAACAGGTAAACAAATATCGTTGTGCAGTTTGTTCATCGGCAAAAGCATGTTCAATGGTAGAAACATTGTCCGGAATTACATCCAGGTAATTACACGCCGGACTAAACAACGATAATATGGCAAATAAGTATAGATTCTTTAGTTTCATTGTGATGTTTTTTTATTGTTAGAATGCTACTTGCAGACCAAGGTTGAATACGCGCTGAAGCGGATATCCCAGACCATTTCCTGCCATCTCCGGGTCCCAAAGTTTAAAACCGCTCAATGCAAAGAGATTTGATGCAGTAGCATAGACTCTTAATTGAGTCATGTGTATTTTTTTAAGTGCTTTTTCCGGCACATTGTATCCAAGTTCGATTGATTTCAAGCGCAGGAATGAACCATCTTGCATAAACCAAGTACTTCGCTGGTTGTTGTTTTCAATGATTGACGGAGCTAAACGTGGCCACAAAGCGTATATGTTCTGATTCGTTTCAGACCAGTGGTTGTCAGCATAGATCTTCATCAGGGCATTGTTCTCAACCAGTCCGTTACCATTTGGATCGATAAATGGTGCCGTAGCATTCTGGTCAATCCAGAAAGAAGAACGGTCAGATCCTTGGAAGAAGGCTGAAAGGTCAAAATTCTTGTACCCGGCAGAGAACCCAAATCCATAAATAATTTCAGGAGTTGTTGGGTGTCCGATTGGCACACGGTCTTTAAAGTTAATCACACCATCATCGTTGATATCGCGGTATTTGATATCTCCCGGTTTGTAATCTCCAAACTGTTTCGGTGAATTCTTTACGTCGTTATCATCGATAAACAAACGTTCAGCAATGTAGCCCCATTGTTGCGTGATTGGCTGTCCGATTTTTGACAACCAAGGTGCATCCGGGTAATTTGGTTCTTCAAATTGTGTATAAACCCCTCGTGCATAGGTGAAATTGGCTCTTAGTTGCAACCACATGCCGTTAGAGAAAAATTTGTTATAGTCCATTGATGCATCAACCCCTTGGCTGAATGCTTTACCAATGTTAGCTTTAACGTTGTTTGGTTGCTCAATACCAATCTCATCCGTTATAGAACTACGAGTCTGAAGGATGTTAGAACGGTTCTCACGGAAGTATTCAGCAATAACCTTAAAGTTTTTCAATACTGTAGCCTCAAAACCTACATTCAGTTTTTTAGAGATCTCCCACGAAATGTTAGGGTTTGCATAACGGTTGATAGCCACTGTGTTCCGGTTATCCGGTTTGTTCATGTTCAGACCGAAAGCTGGTCCGCTACCTGCTTCGAGGTTTACATCAGAAAGATAAAAGAAACGGTCGTTCACATCGCCGATCTGGTCATTCCCTACAAGACCATAACTGGCTTTCAACTTCAGATCCGAAAGTACTTTCTTGTTGATGAAGTTCGTAAATCTTTCGTTCGACACCATCCATCCAGCACCAATTGAAGGGAAGAATCCCCATCGGTGCGATGTGTGGAAACGCTCACTACCATTATAACCGAAGTTACCTTCGATAAAATAACGAGAATCATAGCCGTAGGTCAAACGACCAGCCAGACCGATATTCCGATAGGGCAAAGAGGTTATCAGATTGCTGGCTGCTGAGCGCGACATTTCTCGCATGGTGTAAACGAATAAACCAGAAACATCGTGCGTCTCAGCAAAGGTGCGGTTGTAATTCAACGCCGATTCCAGGTAGAATACATTTTCTGTCCATTCACTACCTTTTGTGTAGTTGAGATATTCTTTACCACCCTGTGGATTTGAATTGAAAAGAATGTATTCATCTGTAAATCGGTCATAACTATCTACATAGTAGTAGTATGGCGAGAATTGACGCGATGAAGAGTAGAACGATGTC
>JBOFXU010000076.1:0-2300 GCA_051654305.1 Bacteroidales bacterium
GGAGGCATCGAGATGAAGCTCGACGGGTCCGAACTGAGGATGACTCTCGAGGGTGATTTCGGAGGAGAATCCGGTCTCGGGCTGCAAATCGGGATTTCCGCCCGGCTGCCAGTAGAGGTCGTTCATGCTCGGTGCTCTGAAATTGTAGCTGTTCGATGCCTTGAGTGTGAGGTAGCGTTCGATAAAACGGTAACGTGCACCGGCATTGTAGTAGGCATAGAGTTTGGCGTCAACCATCTCTGCAGATGTCTTCAGATCGAGATGCAAACGACGTGTGGCCCGGAAGGTGGTGAGCATCTGAGCCGTGAGCGTATTGCGGGAGGCCCGCTTGGCTGCATAGCTGTCGGAGTTCACCTCATCAAACCGGTATGACAGGGCGGCAGCGAGGGCTACGCGCTTCCAGCCCGTAAAGTGGTAGTCGCCACGCATGACAAGACTGTTGCTCTGATTGACAGTGCGTGTGGTGTCCCAGAAGATCTGGCGGTAGCGCGAAGTGCTGTTAAGATAGGCGGCAGTCCCTTTGAAATGGTGTTGCCCCCTATGGCCCTGATAACTGAGCATGGAGCGGAAGTTATTGGAGCGGATCTTCTCGGACTTGGTATTGTCATTCACAAGCAAGGATTGCGGGAGCGAACGGTTGTCGGTATGCCACCAGGCGATTGCCGACCATTGATCGCCCCGAGAGGTGGTGTAGAAAAACTCCTGCATCATCCCGCCTTGTTTGTAATCTGCATTTTTACGACGCTCGTAGATCCAGTCTTTGCTGAAAACTTTATTGATAAAGCGAAAATCGCCCTCAGACTGCTGGTAGAAAGCACGGGTGGATGACGTGAAGCGTTTGCGGGAAGCCATGAAATGGATGGCTTCGGAATAGGTGCTGTTCGAAGCCATCTCGCTGACTACAGAGATGAGGGGACGGTTTACGTGCTTGAATCCGTTCGAAAAGTTGATGCTCCCCCCGATGGCTCCACTCGCTCCAAGCTGTTCGCCTCCGCCATAGAAGATATTGACATCATCGACGAAGTAGACAGGAATCTGAGAAAAGTCAAACGATCCGGTCAACGGAGAGTTGAGTGTGATTCCATTCCACTGTACCTGGGTATGATTGGAGGAAGCTCCACGGATAGAAACCGTAGACATGGCCCCCTGCCCCATACTTTTGACCTGAAGTGCCGATACCTCAGAAAGCAATTCGGACATGCTCCGGGTGAGATTACTTTGCAGATCTTCGGTGGCAATGGTTTTGGACTTCGCAGCTACCTCTTTGGAAACAGTTTTAGTTTTTTCTGTGACCACGACTTCGCGCAGCTGGATATTCTTGTCGCTCTCTTCCTGAGCAAAAAGAACTATGGGAGAGAGGAGCAGACAGGAGCTATAGAATACTTTTCGAATCATTCAATAAAATTTTTATTCAAAATAGATATAGTGAGAAAAGATACCCGCTTTGAAAGAACGAAGCTCTTTTCCCGTTTTAGGATCAAATTCATACACGACACTGCGACTGAGGGATCCGTACAGCACTTCACTGAAGAACAGCGTGTTCTCGGGGGAAACAGCCATGGCGTAAATGGTTTTCTGAGTATCGCCCTCGTAGGAGAATACCGGAGCCGAAGGGGCAACGGGATTACCTGTATGGATGGCAAAGACTTTTCGCCCACTGTTGAAATAAAGGGTTTGCCGGTCGGAAGAGATATCGATACACGAGACCCAAGAATTGATACCTAAACCGGATGTATCGATCTCGTAGATGACTTGCTCTGTAAGCGGATCGATACAATAGACGGCAGCATGACCCAACACCCAGATACGATCGCGGGAGTCGAGAACGATTTTGGAAAAATCGACGGTCTGTATGGTTTTACCGACACGATTGCGGATCTGACGCATGCCTGATGCATTGATATTCCCCAGATCGAAGACCTGGAGCACGTCGCCTCCGACAAAAAGTTTATGGTTGATCAGCTGCATCTGGAAGGAGCGATTATTGAGCTCGACATAGCGTCTCAGGGGGTTGCGCTCCTGTCCGTGACGAATATCCATAATGAGGAGTTTGCCCGAACTGCTCTGGTCGGAAACAGCGATGGAATCTCCTCCGAGATGCTGAATAAACATAGGAATAACATCCAGCGAAGCATCATTCTGACGAAGCATCATGGTCTCAACGGACTTGAATGTTTTGGTATCGAACACCTCAATTTTGCGTGAGTTGTTGAGGGTCACATAGTAGTTGTCGCCAATACGGGTAATCGACTGTGCAACATCGCCCAGGGGCCGGTTGTTTGTATTGCGGAAGATATCTT
>JBOFXU010000077.1:0-2255 GCA_051654305.1 Bacteroidales bacterium
TTGGTAAAAACTGTAATATTTTCCCGGGGGCTGTGATTGCAGCTGCTCCGCAGGACTTGAAGTTCAAGGGAGAAGATACAGTGGCTGTCATTGGCGATAACACAACAATTCGTGAATGTGTGACCATCAACAGAGGTACTGCTTCGAAAGGTAAAACAGTCGTTGGTAGTAACTGTCTTCTGATGGCTTATACACATATTGCGCATGACTGTACGATCGGGAATAATGTTATTATGTCCAATGCTGTTCAGGTTGCAGGTGAGGTACAGGTAGATGATTTTGCAATCATCGGCGGTGGCAGTTTGGTTCACCAATTCGTACATATCGGTACTCACGCGATGATTCAGGGAGGCTCGTTGGTGACAAAGGATATTCCTCCTTTCGTGAAAGCAGGTCGTAATCCGTTGTCATACGCGGGAATAAATTCTATCGGGCTGCGTCGTCGTAGCTACGATAACGACAAAATTCGTGAAATACAAGAGATATACCGCTACTTGTATCAGTCAGGCCTGAATAACAGTGATGCGATCGAGCGTATCGAGGCTGAACTTTCGGCAAGTCCTGAAAGAGATGAGATTATTCTGTTTGTGAAGAATTCACAACGTGGAATTATCAAGGGGTATATCGGATAATAATAATTGTTTATCAAGTTAAGACATTATGATTTACAGATTTGTTATTTTATCTGATGAAATAGATAATTTCGGAAGAGAGATCAGTATTGATGCTGATGCTACGTTCGAAGATCTACAGAATGCCATCCTCGATTCAGTGGATTTTAAAAAAGGAGAGATGGCGTCTTTTTTCCTATGCTCGGACAATTGGGAAAAGGGAACAGAAATTACTATGATGGATATGGGGACTGACTCTTCGGAGGATAGCTGGATTATGGCTGAAACCCCAATCAGTGAGTTGGTAGAAGACGAAGGTCAGAAATTGATTTACGTGTTTGACTATCTGACAGAACGTAGTTTCTTTATGGAACTTGAAGTAGTTGCTTCGGGATCCCTTGAGAAAGCTTATTGCTCGAAATCTAAAGGAGATGCTCCGGCTCAGTTTGTTGAGTTTGACAACTTCGAAAAAGAAACAAAATTCGAGAGTGATGAGGATTTCTACGGAGCTGAAGATTTTGATTTGGATGAACTGGATGCCGAAGGTTTTGAATTTGGTGAAGGGAATCCATACGAGGATAAATTTTAATTCTGATTTGATAAATTATTAAATCAGCCAGGTTAAGATACGGATTGGGGAGATGTTTTTTTCTCAATCTGTATCTTACTTTTTTATAAACGTATTATTCATTTTGATGAAACCTACTCTTATTGTACTGATCGGCCCGACAGGTGTGGGTAAAACCGACCTGAGTCTTTCGATTGCCGGTCGTTATCATACCTCTATTATCTCTTCGGACTCCCGTCAGCTGTATCGGGATCTGGTCGTGGGAACAGCAGCTCCGACGGCAGAAGATTTGCAAAAAGCCAAACACTACTTTGTCGGAACGCTTGGTTTGGAGGAGTATTACAGCGCAGCTCGTTTCGAAGAGGAGGTTATGGATTTGCTTCCTGCTCTCTTTGAGGAAAATTCAGTACAGCTGATGACCGGAGGATCGATGATGTATGTGGATGCCCTTTGTAAAGGAATCGATGATCTGCCGACCGTGAGCGATGAAATTCGTACCCAGTTGATGGATAAGTACAACGAAGTCGGGCTGGATGCACTGTGTGAGGAGTTGAGCGAACTCGATCCTGTGTACTACGCACAGGTAGACCGAAAAAATCCGAAGCGTGTTATTCATGCGTTGGAGATCTGTTATATGACAGGCAGACCCTATTCGGAGCTTCGCACAAATACGGTGAAAGAACGTCCTTTCCGCATTGTGAAAGTCGGACTAATTCGTGAACGTCAGGAGTTATATGATCGGATTAACCGCCGTGTGGACATAATGATCGAGAACGGACTGTTAGAGGAAGCTCACAAAGTGTATCCGTTTAAGAGCTATAATTCGCTCAATACGGTGGGATATAAAGAACTGTTTGCCTATTTCGACGGAGAGTGGACACTGGATTTTGCGATCGACAAAATCAAACAAAACTCGCGAATCTACTCGAAAAAGCAGATGACATGGTTCAAACGTGATGCAGATATTCGCTGGTTTCATCCGGATCAACCCGAAGAAATTATAGAATATCTGGATAAAGTGCTTGATTTTAAAGAATAAGTGCTTAAGTTTCATTTTTATTAATGAAAGAATTATC
>JBOFXU010000078.1:0-4801 GCA_051654305.1 Bacteroidales bacterium
GAAAACTATCTCGCGACAAAGTAAGCGCATGATCTACCGTAGGACGGTAATGAACGATAGCACCGTTAGACTTAAAGCCGGCAATCGTGGCAAAACTTGTTCCGAAGAACAACTCCTGATCCTCTCTAAATTCAAGCAGACGCTCCGCAATCGAGTACTCCGTAAGTTTTTGGCTATCGATATTCTGTTCCAGCCAGATAAAGAAACGAGTCAGAGCGACACCATCTTTCACCATAGCACGACGGAATCCCTCGATCTCCGTAGTATTTTTCACACTCTTAAGCAACGTCACCGGCGAAGTAGCCTCAATCAGCTTACAATCTTTCGAAATCTTCTTGTACAGGTTGTAGTTCATCTTATTCGGATCAACCAGCACCGCCGATTTCGCTTCCAGTTTCGACAAATAACTACCAAACTTGTGATAGTCCGCAAAACTAATATTTTGCTCGTGCAACGATTCGCGCAACTCCTCGGTCAGTTTATCGAGTTCGATAAACAAAATACTCTCCTCTTTCGAAACAAAAGCATAAGCAATGGCCACAGGATTATGCTCTACATCTGTCCCACGTATATTAAACGTCCATGCTATTTCATCCAGGGCAGTGAGCACCATACAATTCGCCCCCTTGCTTTCAAGAATCTGATCAATAGCGTGAATCTTGTCTTCCGCATTGTTACCCGCAAAAATATCCGGCAATTCAAATATAGGATCCTTAGGTAGACCAGGACGATCATACCAAAGCTCATCAAACGGATCGTGTTCTGTAATTATACTAATACCTCTCTTATCAAGATCAGCCTTCATCTTTCGCACCTCATTCACCGTGAAAACGTCACCGTCAATTCCGATTGTTGCGCCTTCGGCAATCTCCTGCCCAATAAGCTGAGTCACTTCAGGCGTACCTGCAACACCCTGCTTATAAAGATCAATTCCCGTTTCCTGCAACTCTTGTTCAGCTTGCAGAAAATAGCGTGAGTCTGTCCACAACCCGGCTTTTTCTTTTAGTACGACAACGGTTCCCGCAGATCCGGTAAATCCCGAAATCCATGAGCGAGTCTGCCAATGTTCAGCTGTATATTCACTAATATGTGCGTCTGAAGAAGGTACAATAAATGCCTCTATTTCGTGCTTTTTCATGTAACTTCGAAATCTTGAAAGACGCTCTCTAATAGCGTTTACCATATCTGTATCGTGTTGTTTTAAATTTCTATGTAAGTTTGGAGCTCTAATTTATTCGCACCCCTTCTAATATGCAAACTTACATATTTATTTTTTAGTTACAAGCAATAAACTCCTCTTTTATGTGAAAATAATGAAACATTTCTTGATATATATCGCTATATATTTAACACAAGAGAAACGAACAAAACAAACAACAAACTGTCTAACAAGCACATAAAACAACAATAAATTTCCAACCCATTAACTCACAAACAAAGAAATCCTAAATAGAGATTCATTCTCGAACTAAATACAAAGAAGGTATTTATTCAAAAAATATGGGAGCAGGTCCATAAGTTGTGGGAGCAACTGAGAGAACTAAACTGTGTATCGTTATTAAAGCGCACGTTTCTGTCTCAAAATATAGATTACTTAGCCTGCTTTGTACCTGAAGGAATTATTGACTATTTTATTCTGACATATTTGATTAGAGGAGCGCTATACATAATTCCAAGATATATATTCCTTATTCTGACAAAAATCAATAAATTAAGGCTTTTGGGTTTCTTTTTGATATAAATAATCAACAAGAAAAGAGAGGTAATTTGCGGATAAAACATCCGTTTTTTATACAAAAAGAGGGTTTATGCAAGTACATTAAGATGAAAATGAAAGCACATTAGAGCGTGAATAGAATTACATTATACCCTACATGCAGGTACATTATACCGTTTACAAGAAATACGGTAGTATGTATTCGTGCGTACATTATACCGTATTTTTAGAAGGAACCGTATTTCGCGATATAGAAGTACAGTTCTCGAACCACATTAATATACAATCCATTTATTATCAGCAATATACCAAATAACCCCTGAGTAGTATGTACGAAAATAGAATAAATGGAATAAAATCTATTGCATTCTCAGCGATTAGGAATTTGACATAATGATAGAAAATAAGATCTAATAACAGAATCAAAGATTGTATATACATGTTGTTTATCCTTGGGCTGTAATACGCGAACTGCAACCAGACCAATAAGGGCATAAGTTGGGCTATATAAACGATATACAAAGATGATACAAAATTTATGCGTAAACCGAACAAATATGTAACATCCCCACACCTTTTGGAATTGATCCAAAATGAGAAAAACCAAGATCGATTAGCAACAGAAGAAAATAAGGTTCCTAATTTGCTGTTATCGTCCACAAACTGTACATTTGTTTAGAATTCTGCAACCTAAGCGCAAACTTACCACATCTCTACAAAAGAAAAAATAAAATTTTTTTGTGCTTTTTCGACACAAATGCAGCATTCTGCTATTCAAATTCATCTATGTTTCAAACACAGCAATTTAAAAGTTAACCAAATTAGGAATGGATGAGCAACAATTGATTGACGGAGTCAAAAACCGGAACAGAAGCTCTCAGCGAATATTATATGAATCATTCGCTCCATCCATGCTGTCTGTTTGTTACAGGTATGTCAATGATATGGAAATCGCGAAAGATATTCTCCAAGAGGGATTTATCAAGATATTCAACTCCATTGACACCTATATGGGCAAAGGTTCTTTTGAGGGTTGGGTGAGAAGAATTTTCATTAATATTTGCCTTGAGCATCTCCGAAAAAATGATATTCTAAGAAACAGTGCTTTAATTGATGATCCTACCCTCGATCTACAGCCAGACTATTCAGCTGTAGATCAAATTGCAGCAAGTGAGCTTATGGAGATAATCAGCGAATTACCTCCGGGATTCAGAACAGTATTTAATATGTTTGCGATTGAGGGATACTCTCATAAAGAGATCGCTGATACTTTAGGAATTACCGAAAGCACATCACGCTCCCAGTTCACAAGAGCAAAACAACAGCTTCAAAAGAGATTGAAAGATCTCTATGATATAAAATAAAGAGATATACAAATGAAAGAGGATAAATTTAACGACATTTTCCGCAATAAGCTGTACGACCATAAACTTCCCGTTCCGGAGGAGATTTGGAGCAAGCTCGAGGAGCGTCTCGAACCTGCACCCTACAGGATTGTACCTCTTTTTAAACGCTATCGCAGTATTGCGGCTATTGCTGCCTCCGTCATAATTATCGGAAGCATATCGCTCTATCTGACCCGACAACTGGATCGGATGGAGCAACCTCTTGTGGAAACTTCTGATCCTGCCCTAAACCCTGTAACTACTCCGGTGGAGCGAATTACGGAACAACTTGGGGGGTATACACAGGTCGCTACAATAGGGACAGCTTCAACGAAACCTACTGCAAGAAATAGCGTGACTCGAAACATACCTAAGAGCATCGCTTCTTCGGTACACGAGGAGCTTTTTGCTCCGACTGAACCTGAGGCTGTTACTCCATCGGATCAGGGCAAAGCGTCAGTTAGCGACATAGCTCGGGAACGAACATCGGAGATCTCTGAAGAAGAGAAAACAGCTAAGACCCTTGCCTTTTTGCAGGATGGGGAAAAAGCTCGTAACTCTACGGATTGGACTGGAACGAGGGCATCTGGCAAAGAGCGGAGCGAAAAAATGGAACTCGGGATTAACTTTGGGAACTCGGGATTCAACAACTCTCTCGAAAAACAGCCGTATGCCACTTTGCGCACCAAGATCAACAAAGAGATGGTGGAGTTTGCTCAAGAGATGCACCCCCACTCTATGGGTTCGCGCACGAATGTAAAACACCACGCTCCTCTTATTTTTGGTATATCGGTCAGCAAAGAACTAAAATGGAATTTAGCCATTGAATCGGGTGTGCGCTATACTTATATGCACAGCGAGCTGAAAAATCCGGAAGAGACGCGTAAAGAGTCTCAACAGCTTCACTATCTGGGGATACCTGTTGCTGTGAAATACAATTTCTGGAAATGGAAAAACTTTAATGCATACGCGAAAGCAGGGGGGGCTATTGATTTTAACTTGGCAGGAACTTGGAAAGAGGTGTACAACTACCAAGCTGACTTTGGCACGGGACAAGTCTCTGCATTCACCGAAGAGATCGAGAAAAGACCGCAGTTCTCCGTAGGTGGATCACTGGGTATTGCATATTCGCTATCAAACCTGTTTCAGATCTATTTTGAACCGGGAGCTTCGTACTATTTCGACAACTATTCGGGCGTAAGAAATATTCGCAAAGAGAAACCACTCGACCTGTCGTTACAACTTGGCGGTCGCTTCACGTTTTAACCACTTGAATCATTTAATAACTTATAAAAACTCTATTATGAAAATGTTTAAAAATGCCCTGTTATTTGGGGGAATGCTGACAACCTTGGCTTTGACAAGTTGTCTTAAAGGGGGAAACAGTGCATCTTACACAGCTATCGGAACAGTGGCCTACGACCAGTTTGGCAACACAGTTTTCTATAGTGACAATGATGGATACACGAGCTATGTTGCTGAGAATACAGGGGCACTGGAAGGCTATGAAAACGCGAGAATTATGACGAAACTGGATATCAACTACGATAACCAAACTTCAAATACTAAGATTCAGGGGGCTTTTACCGAAATCAAAAAATTCAACAAACAGACTGTACGTGACCTTTACACTCCAGAGGACACACTGGGCTGGAAAACCGACTCATTGTTGGTGAATGCGATTATTAACCAAGCTACT
>JBOFXU010000079.1:0-2630 GCA_051654305.1 Bacteroidales bacterium
TTGCCTCAATCGACGTGATCACATACACCAAACCGATAGAAATAAAAGACGATAGGTTGAAGTCCAGACCATATTTAAATGGAACAGGAATATTGAAATTACTGAAGGTACCTGAAGCCGCAGACATGTCTACCATGCCTAATGCTAATGCCGCAATATACCCAACAGACAGCCCAAGCACAATTGAACTCATTCGCAGATACTTATTCTTACTACGATTGAAAAGCAAGACACAAACTAATACAAGTGCTGCAACTCCAAGATTCTGTAAAGATGCAAATGTCCCGTTTTCCATCGATTTAAATCCACCACCACAGGCTACAATTCCTACTTTGATCAGACTCAAACCAATAAGCATTACAACAATACCTGAAACAAGCGGTGTGATAATGTTACGTAAATATTTGAAGCAACGGCTCACAATCATCTCCATGGGTGATGCAGCTATACAACATCCAAAAATGAGAGGAAGACCTCCGGAAAGTCCGGCCGTGATAATCGGACCAATAAAAGAGAAACTCGTTCCCTGAATACAAAGAAGACCAGCTCCGACACCTGCAATGCGTTTACACTGGATAAATGTGGAGACACCCGATACCAGTAAAGCCATTGAAACCAAGAAGCTTGTGGTCTCCAGGTCCAACTGTAATGCTCCTGAGATAATCAGAGGTGGAGTGATGATTGCAACAAAAATAGCCAGTAAGTGCTGAATTGCAGCAAAGATTGCATCTTTGAATGGCGGTCTTTCGTCGAAGCCATATACTAAATCGGATTTAGCGACTGGTTCAACTCCGTTGCGCATAGCGTCAGTTAATGTTTCTTCTACAGTGTTCATCTGAATTTATTGATATTTATTTGAATTAATCTCGGTATAAAAAAAAGCGAAACATTGTACACATGAGTACACAATGCTTCGCTAAATATGCTGTTCACGAATTTTCAGACACACACAACTCCTTATAGAGCAAATCTTGCCCTTCATTTTCTTTCTGGAATGTTGCGAATTGCTAATCTGAAAATTCATTTTATTTTCGTTTCAAATAATTTTGTGCAAAGATATGCATATATATCTAAGCATCCCAAATCTGACCATACTTTTGATTTAGAAAAAACACAAAAAGTTGTTTTTGCAGGAAAATGCAGTTTAAAGAAAATTTTCACCGCATATATGCTTCTATAACAAAAAAGATGTCTATATTGCTATGGCATAGAACGATATAAGAATAACGACCAGAACTAACACAAAAAAGAGAGCACATGGGGATCTTTTTTATTAAAAATAAATGGATACAATACCAAATCTCCAGAATTTCGAAATTACTGGAGAGAATCATTTTATTTATAAGCATCATAGACCTTCTATTGATGGTGGTCTGGTTTGGTTTTGAAGTTAATGATCTATTCCGAACTTGTGCCAGAGCTGTTTTTTACTGCTCTCTGGTCTTGTTCTTTATACATTTACTTCACCTGATCTACACTAACTTTAAAATAAAACATATCAGGAGAAATCTTGTCTATTTTCTTTTGATCACACCTTATGTCTTATTCTTTATTACCATGTTTCTTCCAGAGTCGATGTCTGCTGATATCTACCGGTCTATTATACATAGCAATACATATGTCACTCTGATTACAGGAATTTCTGCGATCGGATTTCTTTCCAAAACATGGATTGAAACGATCGCAAGACGAATCAACCCTTTTCTACTGATGTCTTTGAGCTTCTTTTTTGTGATCATAGTTGGTACAATCGTATTATCTCTACCTAAATGCGTGCAAACACCTGTGAGTCTGATTGACACTCTCTTTATTGTAACCAGTAGTGTTTGCGTTACCGGCCTCTCCCCTCTCGTCATTAATGAGGTATTTACCATCGAAGGACAAACCGTTCTGATGTTACTTATACAGATCGGAGGATTGGGAGTGATGACAATTACAAGCTTTTTTGGCGTTTTCTTTATTGGAAGTATTTCACTGTCCAACCAGATTGCTTTAAATAATATATTGAGTACTGAGTCAATCAGCTCCTTGTTTAAAATGTTGCTATACGTATTTGGATTTACCATCTTGTTCGAATTTTCGGGAGCCTTCCTGATGTGGTTATCAATACACGAATCTTTGAGTATGACCTTCTATGAGGAATTTTTCTTTTGTCTGTTTCATTCTGTTTCGGCATTTTGCAATGCTGGTTTCTCGACTCTACCTGAAGGGCTTGCCTCTCCTCTCCTTGCAGGAAACAATCTCTTTTACTGGATTATCTCCTGGTTGATTATTTGCGGAGGAATCGGCTTTCCGATACTTGCAAACCTCACCCATACGTTATATGTGTACTCGTTTAAACTAAGATTTAACAGTCATCACTTCAGAGCACATAAGAAATACCATAACCTATCGCTCAATTCTAAGCTGGTTATTCTATTTACGGGTGCTTTATTATTGTTTGGGCTGTTGATGTTTGCCAGTAGTGAATGGGATAACAGTGTTTTGCCATCTGGATTCTTTGGTAAGATCACACACTAATTTTTTCTATCGGCATCTGCGCGAACTGCTGGATTTACCAGCTTTGACCTGACTCTGCTCTCGTTACCATCTAGACTTGTACTTCTGTTCTTAATGTGGATCGGAGGAGG
>JBOFXU010000080.1:0-6301 GCA_051654305.1 Bacteroidales bacterium
CCAACAGCCTCGATAATCACATCATGCAGGTTTGCATAACGTCTCAGGAAACGTGGTGAAAAATCTTTGTTGATACCCAACATGTCGTGCATCACAAGCACCTGACCATCAACACCTGCTCCAGCACCGATACCAATTACGGGAATCGTTAGCTCAGCAGCTACCTGCGCTGCCAATTGAGCCGGAATTTTCTCTAAAACCAATGCAAAACATCCGATCTCTTCAAGAAGACGAGCATCTTCAATTAATTTCTGAGCTTCTGCTTCCTCTTTTGCACGTACGGTGTACGTTCCAAATTTATTGATCGACTGAGGCGTAAGACCAAGATGTCCCATCACTGGAATACCCGCACAAAGAATACGTTCAATAGACTCACGGATTTCTGATCCGCCTTCCATTTTCACACAATCGGCATGAGTTTCCTTCATAATACGAATTGCCGATGAGAGCGCCTCTTTGGAGTTACCCTGATACGATCCAAAAGGCATATCTACAACTACTAATGCACGATTGACTGCACGCATCACAGATTTACCATGATAGATCATATGATCAAGAGTGATTGGCAAAGTGGTAACATTCCCCGCCATTACATTTGAAGCCGAGTCTCCGACAAGAATAACATCAATCCCTGCTTTATCAATAAGAGTTGCCATTGAATAATCATAGGCAGTAAGCATAGATATTTTCTCTCCACGTCTCTTCATCTCGATCAGACGATGCGTTGTAACCTTTCTTGTATTCGGTGTATGAACTGACATAATATTTAGTCTATGTTTAATGTTATTTTTATAGTTATTTTATAAATCCGGAGGTTTGTAATTATCCCGCAATTTCAGACAAATCTGCAATAAAAGCACGAATATCCTCCTCTGTGGTATCCCATGTTGTCACGAAGCGAACTACTTCGTCATGCTCATCCCATACATAGAAGTACTGTTTCTTCAATAAACGGTCAGATACTTCTTTCTCCATTTTTACAAACAGAATATTGGCATCCACCGGCATAACGATATCAAAACGCCCAAATGCTTTGATCTCCTCCTCGAGACGTTTTGCCATATTGTTTGCATGGAGCGCATTGGTTAACCAGATTTCCTGTTCGAAATATGGAATAAACTGCGCAGAGATATATCGCATTTTAGAGAACAGCTGAGCCGATTGTTTACGAACATATTCCAGATAACACGTTATCTCCGAACGAAACGAAACGACAGCTTCACCCATCATCATTCCGTTTTTAGTACCTCCCAAACTGAGAATATCAACTCCGCAATCTACAGTCATCTCCTTCATTGAAACACCCAAAGCAGCTGCCGCATTGTGAATGCGTGCTCCGTCCATCAGCAAGTACATATCATGAGCATGAGCCAGATCAGCTATCGCCCGGATCTCTTCGAGGGAATAAATAGTTCCAAATTCTGTACACTGCGAAATATAAATCACTTTGGGTTGGGAATGGTGAGCCACTCCAAAACCAGTCAATTTACGTTGTATAAGCTCAGGGGTGAGTTTTCCGTTTATTCCGGACAAAACCGATATTGCACATCCTGATGCTTTGGCTGGTGCACCACATTCGTCACATACAATATGAGCTGAATCAGCTGCGATCACCGAATTGAACGAGTGTGTACAAGCTGTAATCGCAATTGTATTTGCACCGGTACCGTTAAACACAAAAAATGGCTCGGCACTCTCGCCAAAAACAGACTTAATTATCGCCGTAGCTTTTTCTGTATATGGGTCACTCCCATAACCAGGAACATGATCACAGTTTGATGCAACAATTGCCGCCATAATTTCAGGGTGTACTCCCGAATTATTATCACTTCCGAAACTTCTCATTCTCTTTTAATTTTATGATCCGAAACCAATCTGAATTGATTTCAGGCGCAAAAGTAAATAATTCAAAGAACAGAGGCATAATCTTTGTATATTTTTTACCTTTACTTCCGAAAAACGCAGTGTAATAAGTTATAAACAGAATAAAATGGCGAAAGTTTCAAAATCAGTATTTGTCTGCAATTCATGCGGTTACGATTCCCCGAAATGGGTAGGAAAATGCCCTTCATGCGGAAGCTGGAACAGTTTTACCGAAGAGATCGTTTCAAAAACTTCGAAATCATCGCCTCTGCTCTCAGTAGAAAAGATGCGCACTAAGCCTCAGCCTATCCTCGAAATAGCTGTAGATGAAGAGGTTCGCCTTGATATGTGTGACGCTGAATTTAATCGTGTTTTAGGGGGTGGACTGGTAAAAGGATCTGTGATTCTGCTGGGAGGTGAACCGGGTATCGGAAAATCAACACTTATACTACAGACAATTCTTAAACTCAAAGGAGTTAAAGTGCTATACGCTTCGGGGGAAGAGAGTGCCCGACAAATCAAACTTCGTGCAGACCGTATTTCACATATGAATCCAGACTGCTACATTGTTTGCGAAACCGCTCTTGAGGAGATCATGAACCACATCAAGAATGTGGAACCACAATTGCTGATCGTTGACTCCATTCAGACGATTGCGACCGAACATATTGATTCTTCACCGGGAAGTGTATCTCAGGTCAGGGAGTGTGCCGCTGCTATTTTGAAATTTGCTAAAGAGAATAATGTACCTGTATTTATTATCGGACACATCAATAAAGAAGGAACTATTGCCGGACCAAAAGTTCTCGAACATATCGTAGATACCGTTCTTCAATTTGAGGGAGACCAACACTACATGTACCGAATTCTGCGCTCTACCAAAAATCGCTTCGGAAATACTGCTGAACTTGGGATTTATGAGATGCGTCAGGATGGATTGCGTGAAGTAAGTAATCCTTCCGAAATGCTATTATCACTCAACTCAGATGCTCTGAGCGGTGTATCCATAGCTTGTGCAATCGAGGGTGTTCGTCCTTTTCTTATCGAAACGCAGGCTCTTGTAAGCACTGCCGTATATGGAACTCCTCAACGCTCGGCAACCGGGTTTGACATACGCCGGATGAATATGCTACTTGCTGTACTTGAAAAGCGTGTAGGCTTTAAGCTGGCTCAAAAAGATGTATTCCTGAATATTGCCGGAGGATTAAAGGTGAATGATCCTGCGATTGACCTTTCGATCATCTCCTCTATACTCTCCTCCAATCTTGATATTGCTATCGAGAAGAATATATGTATGGCAGGTGAGATCGGATTATCCGGAGAAGTCCGTCCGGTAAATCGGGTAGAACAACGCATTATGGAAGCAGAAAAGCTGGGAATGCATAAAATCCTTCTACCTGCAGACAATCTGAAAGGGCTAAATCTGAAGAAAAATAAGATAGAGGTAGTTGGAGTGCGCAAAGTCGAAGAGGCATTTCGCATACTCTTTGGATAAAAAGGGGCTGAAAAATAAGCATTCTGCTCTTCTTTCTGGTTAAACAATATTAAAATATTATAGAATTTGAAATATTGTCTATATTTACGGTGTTGTTCAATAAAATTATTGGACAACACCTATTTTTATTTTTGGATTAACAATACATTGTTTAGCCATTGACGACCAAACAATCACATGAAAACTCAACAAAATGGGAAAAATTACAAAAGAAGCAGCATTGCTGTACCACTCTGAAGGGAAACCGGGCAAGATAGAAGTTGTACCAACCAAGCCCTATAGCACACAGACAGACCTCTCTCTAGCATACTCTCCGGGAGTAGCAGAACCTTGTCTGGAAATTCAAAAAGATAAAAACTTAGCGTATAAATACACGGCAAAAGGAAATCTCGTTGCAGTGATCTCTAATGGAACTGCTGTTCTTGGACTGGGCGATATCGGAGCCATTTCCGGCAAACCGGTAATGGAAGGAAAAGCACTACTTTTCAAGATATTTGCAGGTATTGATGTATTTGACATCGAGGTAGACGAAAAAGATCCAGAAAAATTTATTCAGACGGTAAAGGCAATTGCTCCTACATTCGGAGGGATAAATCTGGAAGATATCAAAGCTCCGGAATGTTTTCAGATTGAAACGCGACTAAAAGAGGAGCTGGACATCCCTGTCATGCACGATGATCAGCATGGTACAGCTATTGTAACGGCTGCCGGATTACTAAACGCCTCTATTATTACTGGGAAACCAGTAGATCAGATGAAGATCGTAGTGAATGGTGCCGGTGCCTCAGCAAGTTCTTGTACCAGCCTTTATATGATGTTAGGGGCACGTAAGGAAAATATTGTCATGGTTGACAGTAAAGGAGTCATATCGCTGGCTCGTACAGACCTGACCGAATCAAAAAAACAATTCGCGACACACCGCGTTGAGCTTAAAACACTTGAAGACGCATTGGTGGGTGCTGATATGTTCCTCGGTCTTTCTGTAGCTGATGTGCTTACAAAAGAGATGGTACGCACGATGGCTGACAACCCGATTGTATTCGCCTGCGCTAATCCGAATCCGGAAATCTCCTATGCAAATGCAATGGAATCACGTCCGGATATCATCTTTGCAACTGGACGCTCTGACTATCCGAACCAGATCAATAACGTTCTCGGATTCCCATACATTTTCCGTGGAGCGCTGGATTGTGGAGCCAAATGTATCAACGAAGAGATGAAGCTGGCTGCAGTAATCGCACTTGCCGAACTGGCACGAAAACCCGTTCCGGATGTTGTAAACGATGCTTATAACGTTGACAAATTGGAGTTTGGTCGCGAATATATCATTCCTAAACCTCTTGACCCACGCTTGCTTGAAACAATTTCACCTGCGGTAGCTAAGGCTGCTATCGAATCGGGAGTAGCTCGCAAACCTATTGAAGACTGGGACAAATATATCGAGGGATTGCATGAGCTGATGGGTAAAAACAACAAGCTGATCCGTCGTTTGACAGAAAAAGCACGGATTTCGCCTAAGCGTGTTGTATTTGCCGAACCAAACCACGTAAACATGCTTAAAGCTGCGGCTCAATCATTTAACGAAGGTGTTTGTTTCCCAATTCTGCTTGGTAACGAAGAGCGTATTGCAAAACTGGCTTCAGAATACAATATTGATCTTACAGGCATGGAGATTGTGAATCTTCGACATGACCGTGAAGAAGAGAGACGTCACCGCTATGCAGAAATTCTTGCAAAGAAAAAAGGACGCGAAGGTATTACCGTGAACGAAGCACGCGAACGAATGAATGACCGCAACTACTTCGGAATGATGATGGTCGAATCTGGCGATGCTGATGCATTTATTACAGGAATGTACACTCGCTACTCCGAAACGATTGAAATGGCTAAAGATATCATCGGTATCCAGCCTGCGTTTAATCACTTCGGGGCTATGCATATTGTTAATTCAAAAAAAGGCACCTACTTCCTGGCTGATACTCTTATTAATCGTCATCCATCGACCGAGGCACTAATAGATATCACCCGTCTGGCTGAAAAGACAGTAAAATTCTTTGCGCACAAACCCGTTCTGGCGATGCTATCTTATTCCAATTTCGGAGCAGATGCTATCGGAAGTCCGGCATCTGTAAGCTCTGCAATAAAGCATCTGCACGAGAATCATCCTGAAATTCTGGTGGACGGAGAGATGCAAGTTAACTTTGCCCTAAACTCGGAACTACGCGATCAGGCATTCCCATTCAGTAAAATCCAGGGGAAAGAGGTAAATACACTGATATTCCCTAATCTAAGCTCTGCTAATATCGGCAGCCGGATGCTCTCTGAACTTAGCGATGCTGAGATCATAGGCCCTATACAGATGGGATTAAATAAACCAATTCACTTCACTGACTTTGAAAGCTCTGTCCGTGATATTTTCAACCTAACTGTGATTGCAGTGCTTGATGCAGCTTGCTCTGGCAACGAATCTAACTCTTGTATTAGAAATGCGTAAACTTAACTCTTTTCGGATAACTTGTATTATCCTTCTCTGGTTTGCTTTAGCTTACCTGATGATTCAGGGACACGGAGAATTTACACCTAAGGTGATTTTCATACTCATTGCTTCGGGCATCGTAGTATTTGTTCCGATCTACAAACATATCCGGAGAGGAAGAAACTTATAAAAAAAAGGAGGAAGACCGATTGGTTTTCCTCCTTTTTGATTTTTATTCTTGACTGGTAATGGTTTCGCTATTCAACTCTGTACTTATTCAGCCAGGTTGATCGCATAGTAAGCTGTTTTACCATTCGGATAAACTCCCATAATAAACATACCCTGCTCATTTACTCCACTCTGACGGATCTCTTTAATGATCTGATCAAAATCTGAAGTAGAACTGATTCTGCGGTTATTCACCTGCAATACAATAAATCCTTTACGAATACCGGCCTGGCCGAATT
>JBOFXU010000081.1:0-11076 GCA_051654305.1 Bacteroidales bacterium
TCCCTGATGGTCGAAAAATATCTCAATGACACCATTGCTGCAGATCGCAAATGGACAGAACAAAATATGATTAATACTAAGATTACAAAAAGTGGCATCACGAAGAATTAACATCTGGCAGTCGGTAGATTGGGTAACTATCCTGATCTACTTCATCATGATTTTATGTGGATGGGTCTCAATCTATGCCGCAAGCTATGACTTTGACAATGCAAGTATCTTTGATTTTGCAGAACGCTCAGGAAAGCAGCTCATGTGGATTGGTATATCCGTAACAGTCTGTCTGTTTATCATGATTATTGAGAGCTCTTTCTATGAGAAATTTGCGTATTTCATATATGTGGCTGTAATGCTCTTGCTCATAGTAACCATTTTCGTAGCTCCCGATGTCAAGGGTTCCCGATCCTGGATTGTCATGGGGCCAATCAGTCTTCAGCCCGCAGAATTTGCCAAATTTGCAACCTCTCTGGCGGTGGCAAAGCTAATGAGCAGCTACCAGTTTGACTTCTTCAAACCCTCAAACTACCTGCAAGTAGGCGCATTAATCGGGCTTCCGTTCTTATTGATTCTGGCACAGAAAGAAACAGGCTCTGCCCTTGTCTTCAGTGCTCTTCTGATCATGCTCTTCCGAGAAGGGATGAGTCCGCTCATCATGATTTCAGGGATCTGTTCCATCATTGTGTTTGTACTGACACTTAAATTCAGCGATGCTCAAATAGGAACAGGACCAATGACCGAAACAGTTATCTTTTCGTTTATTGTTCTACTGCAAGCAGCCTTGCTTCTTTGGTATAAAAAAGATCTGGAGCCCGCACGTCATATTTTGCTGGGATTAATCATTCTGTTAGGAATCCCGTACATCATCTCTCTTTTTGGGGTAGAAGTAAACTTTATGTGGTTTGCTTTATCTGCTCTTATTCTTTCGATCGGGTATGTCATCATCCTGTCATTAAGACACCATGCCAGAGAATATCCATTTATCTTCACACTTGCCATAGGACTCACGTTTTTCATGTACTCCGTAGAATACGTATTCAACAATGTACTCGAGCCACACCAGCAAATCCGTATTCAGGTTTCACTGGGATTAGCCGATGACCCGCGCGGAGCTGGATACAATGTGAATCAATCTAAAATAGCAATTGGCTCCGGAGGTTTTTTCGGAAAAGGATTCCTAAACGGCACGCAGACCAAATTAAAATATGTCCCTGAACAGGATACCGATTTTATTTTCTGTACTGTTGGAGAAGAAGAAGGTTTCTTGGGAGGTGTAGGAGTTATCGTGCTCTTTGTCGCGCTTATCCTGCGTATCTTCTACAAAGCAGAGCAGCAAAAACAGACGTTTGTTCGAGTCTATGGATATTGTGTAGGAAGTGTTTTTCTTTTTCACCTTGCGATCAATGTCGGAATGGTATTAGGACTTGTCCCCGTGATTGGGATTCCTCTTCCATTTTTCAGCTACGGAGGTTCATCTCTTCTGGCATTTTCTATTCTTCTTTTTGTATTTATTCGCTTAGAGCTACTCCGTTTAGAGAAGTTCTGACACAACCTATAATTTAAACAGGATATGACTGGTAGTCTTATCATTATTTCATTCTTTATCGGAGGTATTGTTACAGCTAAATTCGGATTAATACCCGAGTTTCTGCTGAACGATTCCCTTACCACCTACCTGCTCTTTACTCTGATGTTTTTTGTAGGTATATACATCGGATCCGATAAGAAACTATTAAGCTCCCTGACCAACCAGAATAAGAAAATTCTGCTTGTCCCGTTAGGTACCATCATCGGAACACTTATAGGCTCGTTCATAGCGAGCCTTTTCCTTGACCGCTCAGCGGCGGATTGTCTGGCGGTTGGTGCTGGATTTGGTTATTATTCTTTATCATCGGTTTTCATTACACAATTTCGTGGAGAAGAGTTAGGCGCAATTGCACTGATTTCAAACATCATGCGCGAAGTATTTGCCCTGATATCCGCTCCTTTCATTGTTTCATGGTTTGGTCGTCTGGCTCCCATTTCAGTAGGTGGCGCAACAACGATGGACACAACCCTGCCTGTCATCACGAAATATGCAGGAAAAGAATTTGTCATCATTGCTATTACACATGGCTTCCTGGTAGACTTCTCTGTGCCATTCCTGGTCTCTTTCTTTTGCAAAATATAAAAAACAGAGAAAGTTACAAATTAGAATCCACTCTTAAAATATACTAATTTGAAGTTATAATGATTTCATTTTTATATTTTTGAACTTTAAAACTAATTTACTATTTATAATAATAAAAGTCTGAAAATGAAAGCAAAACACTCTTTTCTTTCGCTATTCCTGCTTCTGACGTTTGGAACAACAGCTGTTGCTCAACAACTTCAAAAGCTACCTTTAGACCCGAAAGTGGTCAAAGGAAAGCTTGACAACGGGCTAACGTATTACATTCGTAAAAATGCAGAACCGGCAAACAGAGCTGAATTCTACATTGCACAAAAAGTAGGATCTATCCTGGAAGACACAACACAGCTGGGATTAGCTCACTTTCTGGAACACATGGCTTTTAACGGATCGAAAAACTTTCCGGGAAAAGGCATGATCAACTATTTAGAGACAATCGGAGTAAAATTCGGAGAGAATTTAAATGCATATACCGCATTAGATGAGACAGTTTACAACATTTCGAATGTCCCTACTGTAAGAACAGGAATTATTGACTCTTGCTTGCTGATATTACGTGACTGGTCAGACGGAATCGTTCTGGAAGATGCTGAAATCGATAGTGAAAGAAACGTAATTACCGAAGAATGGAGAACGCGTAACAATGCAGGATCACGTATTCTTGAAGCTCAGCTGAAAGATGTTTATGCAGGATCTCAGTACGCAAATCGCTTACCTATCGGCGACATCAATGTAATTAAAACATTCCCGTATAGCCGTATCCGCGACTATTACAAAAAATGGTATCGTCCCGATCTACAGGCTATCCTTGTCGTAGGTGATGTTGATCCAGCCTATATCGAAGCACAGATCAAGAAAACATTCTCGGATATTCCGGCACCGGTTAACCCTGCTGCACGTACGCAGTTTGATGTACCGAACAATAAAATGCCGATTGTGTCTATTCGTACCGATAAAGAATCTAAAGGTACCACTACACGTATATTCTTCAAACACGATGTAATGCCGGAAGCTCTTCAGGGAACTCCTGCAGAAATGATCAGCAGTTATGCTAACTATGCTATCTCATCGATGATTAATGCACGTCTGGAAGAGATCGCACAGAAACCAAACTCACCATTCCTTGGTGCTGGTGTATCTTATGGAAAATTCTACATTTCTCCAACAAAAGATGCCCTTACCATGGGAGCTATTACCAAAGAAGGCGAAGTGCTGAAAGGTATTGAGGGTGTAGTTACTGAGGTAGAAAGAGCGAAACGCTTTGGTTTTACTGCTTCTGAATTCGAAAGAGCGAAAGCTTCATTCCTAAAAGCAGTTGAAAGCTCATACAAAGAAAAAGACAAGCAAAAAAATAATGCACTTGTAAGAGAATTGGTTCGTAACTTTACGGAGAACGAAAGCGCTCCGGGATCAGAGTTTGAATATACATTCTTCAACCAGGTAGTACCAATGCTTCCTTTGGAGCAGATCAATGCTTTATTTGCTCAGTATGCAACAGCTGATTCAAATATTATCATTACCATTGAAGGTCCTGAAAAAGATGGATTAGTTTACCCTTCTGAGAAAGAAACTATTGCTGCTTTCGAAGCTGCCCGCAAAGCAAATATCGAAGCCTATAAAGAAACTGTTTCTAACGAACCGTTAGTAGCTAATCTGCCAAAAGCAGGGACAATCAAGAAGGTTGAGAAGGACGGTTTAGGAAACACTGTATGGGTGCTTTCGAATGGCATCAGAGCTACATTCAAATCTACGGACTTCAAAGAAGATGAAATTATAATGAATGCGAAAAGTGTTGGTGGTAACTCACTTCTTCCGGATTCTGACATCAAAGATTTCATCTCTTTCAGTGAAATCATCAATCTGGGCGGGGTAGGAAACTATTCTACTATGGATTTACAAAAGATGCTTGCAGGTAAACGTGCTGGCGTATCTGTTGGTCTTAGCGGACGCTCTGAAAACATCTCAGGGTCTTGTTCTCCTCAGGATTTTGAGGAAATGATGCAGCTAACCTACTTATGGTTTACGTCTCCTCGTATGGACCAGGATGCTTTTGCTTCTTTCAAAGAGCGTAAAATGGTGATGCTAAAAAATCAGGGCAAAGACCCGATGAAAGCATTCAGTGACTCTCTTCGCAGCACAATCTACGGCAAACACCCGCGTGTAGTTTCTCAGACACCTGAAATGTTGGAGAATATCGACTACAACCGTGTTATGGAGATCTACAAAGATCGTTTCAAAGATCCGAATAACTTCAACTTTAGCTTTGTGGGGAATATTAACCTGGATAGCATCAAACCGTACGTACTTCAGTACTTGGGAGCTCTTCCAACAGTGAAACGCAAAGAAAAAGCGAAAGACTTGGGTATCTATGCTAAGAAAGGGTTAATTACAAACCACTTCACTCAGAAAATGCAAAATGTAAAAGCAGTTTGCTATACTGTTTTAAATGGAAACTGCCCATACACTCTGGATAATCAGATTAAGATGAGCATCCTTTCTCAAATCTTAAGCATCGTCTACACAGAAGAAATTCGTGAAAAAGAAGGTGGAACTTATGGTGTTGGTGTATCCGGTGAGGTCACTAAAGAGCCTAAAGAAGAGTTTTCTATGATGATCTACTTTGATACAAATCCTGAACAGGCTGAAAAATTAGTAAGTATCGTTAACCGTGAATTGGACGATATGGCTAAAGAAGGACCTAAAATGGAGATGTTTGACAAAGTACAGAAGTTTATGTTGAAGAAATACGACGAAACTCTGCGTGAAAACAGATACTGGTTAGGAGCTATTGAAATGATGAACGAAAGTAAAATCAATGCACCTGCTACTTACAAAGGTATTGTAGAGAAATTAACACCTGCGGATATTCAGTCATTTGCTAAAATGATCCTGGATCAAAACAACCGCACAGAGGTAATTATGAGAGGTTTTAGCGAATAATCTGCTATTCCTTTCGTATTGATAACTAAAAGGAGCAAAGTCTGTTTTGACTTTGCTCCTTTTTTTTATGCTTACGTATACACAGCTGTAACCACCAAAGGGGACAAAACGAAACCACATCCTGGGATACAAATAAAAAATGGTCAGAACAGGAGGTAAACCCCACATTCTGACCATTTCATATTGAGCATAAAAACCCTTAAAGGGTATCTATAATTTGACTATTTTAAAACGACTTGCTGAATACGAGGATAGTATTTATGGTATAATTCATTTACCACTTCTATCTCTGACCCCGAAGCTACGGATGAAAAATAGTGTTCATTCTGTATCCATTGACGCTCTAACGCTGGAAAGTCCGGTAACACAACCTCAGTGCCATTCTCTAAAGCAGAGATATTCGCATCAAAAAATGCTGACCAGCGATCGTAATAGTACGTACGTAGCAATCCATTCCATTCGCGGTTAGAGTAGTCGTGCAGATCGGTATCTTCAGTACTCCATGTTGTGATTAATCGTTTGGCATTCTTTACAAAAAGAGCTTTTTCAGCGACATTCGTACCTTTGTTTCTTGCCTGTCCCATCCAATCGCCGAGCAAGAACTCCCGACGGGTTCCTAATAGTCGGTCCTGATCCAGAATAAGGCTTAAAAATTCAGAAGCATATTTTTTGTATGACGAAATATCTGAACGTTGTTTTGCCTGCACAATATTCCCGTGCAAAGCTCTTGCATAATCAGAAAGAATTTGTCTGGTAACATCTACTAAATCATATCTGTATGTATCCTTTCCTCCAAATTGGGACTGAGCTTCAATAAATGTGCTCCAAACTCCAATAATGTCTCCTATCTTATACTGCGGAATAGCACTTCCCCAGGTAGAGGCTTTCTCGATCTGGTCAGAAGGTCGCGCACACATAAATGATTCAATAGGACCTCCGGTCTGTTTTGTACACTCGTACACACTTTTCGATAAATCAATCCATGCCTTATGCAACTTATCGTTTTGCTGGCCATATCGGTATTCAACATAGTATTTCAACCACTCATCGATTGTCGATGGATTTCCACTCCATGCCATATCATAGACCATATCATAAACTACTGGGTTGTTGAAAGAGCCCTCTGGTGCAGTACCAATACCAATAATACCTTTACCATTCGGATGTTGTTGCGCTTTCACAGCAGCATCGATATAACTGCTCATTTTCCCATACATCCCTGTCTTTCCACCGAAATTAGGTAATGCACACCAAATCCAGTCATGATCTAAGTGTCCAAATGATTTATAGAATAAGGATGATTTATCTTTACTCCATTGCGGAGATTCACAAGCCATTAAATCAAGGATGATTGCATCTCCCTTTTTCAAACCTCTGAGCATATCCTCCGTAGGATTGTGTTGCCATCCCTGCAAAACCCACTTCGCAGAGGGGTTATTCTGCTTGATCTGCTTGGCAATTTTTGCTGCTACCAGCGGAATGTCAAAACCATCGGTAAGACCACCTTCATGAAATGGATCTCCGCCAAAAAAATCAGCCTTCCCGAAAAGCTTCTCCTGCTCTTCATAATAGATTGCTGAGATCTTATCAAATAAAGGATCCATTGGATCAAGAAAAGCGGGACGCTGATACTCAAACCATTTACCCTGAGTGAGAATGCGGGCTTCCGGATGTTTCTCTTTCAGCGAATTTGGAACCATCCCGAAGAATCCCTGATAAACAGGCTTCATTCCGTATTCTTTCATTCGTGCTAAGATCTTCTTCTGAAGCTCTTCCTGCTCTTTAATAAACTCCATGGATACAGGACCTCCCGAACCTTCCAAATTTCCCATCAACCACCAGGCTTCAAATCCGGGACCGGAAAGGAATTCAAGTATTTCATTTTGATTATATCCCAGGCGAGAGAGTGTATTATACCACACCGGATACTGACTCAACACTGCCTGTAAAGGCATATTTATTCCCTGAAGTGCCATCCAGTCTATCTCCTTCTCCCATTCGTCCCAACCCCAAAAAGGCATTGTATAGCTATAGGTACAATAATTCAGATAGTAACGATAAGAAAATCTGGAACTTTGAGTCACCTTACTCTCTGGAAGTGGATAGGCAGATTGATCTATATTATCACTGCACCATGACACAGAGTTGTGTTTCACTTTTCGAAGATAATAGTTAAGCCCACGGCTCATAGCTAAAAGTGAGTTAGCCTCAATCTTAACCTTTCCTTTCTCTGGTTGAACCGAAAAATACTCAGCACTTTTTCTCTGTCTTTTTAAGTCAAACTCGAAATAAGAAGCATTCTCTCCGAAAATTCTCGCGGCCAATTCTTCAACAGGTTTTGTATCCTCTCCATGCTTTGCTTTTGAAGCAGCTGAAACTGGAACTCCAGCCAACATAACAAATGCCGAAACGAGGAACATTTTTCTAATTTTCATACGATTTTAGATTAACTTACATTCGGGATCTAATATAGGTAGATTATTTTAAAAATTAACTGAAAGGACAGCTCCAAATATAAAAATTATAGAAACAAAAACGGTGTTCAATAGCTCTTTGAAACGATACAGGACAACTGAACCAAATTGGAAATTCATGGATACTAAGTTTATTTCAGGCTCTATTTAAAAAATGGCATATCAAAATGGCACTCAAAAAGGATCATTCATTTGTCACCATTCGTCACCATTCGTCACCATTTGCCACACCATTCGTCACCCGAAAATCAGAGGTTATTCATCTACATATAAACACTTTACAAACAAAGCAAAGCAGGTGTGACGAATGGTGACGAATCAAAATTAAAAACTCTGTGTTGCATGTATAAATTCTTCCGCATACGTTATCTATTTTCGTTTTCTCCGATGACTGCAAAAGTTCATTCTTATCAACGCGGACGTTCATACGTATCAACGTAAACGTTCATTTAAATGAAAATATATTTTTGAACGTATGAACCGGCACGTTCATTTAAATGAAAATTCAGGATCATACGTATCAAATTCTTTGAACTAAGACAGGTATAAATAAATGCGTAGGAGTATCAAAACTCTTAATAAAAAAAGGGAAGTACCACTGACTTTAGTCAACGATACTCCCCTCTATTTTATCTAAGAGATTTTATTTTGAATAAGAATACGGGAATGAAGTCTTTTCAGTTCCTCTTTTTGTATTCGGTTCACTATCCATCAACATATTGATTTTACCACCTTTGATAAGATCTTCATGCGTCACATAGTTTTTATCATATTTCTCTCCATTCATTGTCAGCTCCTTGATATACACATTGTCTGCGTTGTTCTGGTCTGCAACAATCTCAAATGTATTTCCATTAGGGAAATTCATTTTCACTTTCGAGAACAATGGTGATCCAATAGCATACTCAGGCATACCCGGACAAACTGGATACAATCCCATGGATGAGAAAACATACCATGCTGACGTCTGACCATTATCTTCATCACCACAGTATCCTTTTGTACCTGAATTGTACAATTTGTTCATCACATTACGGATGTGGTACTGCGTTTTCCAAGGCTGACCTAAATAATTGTACAAATAGATCGCATGCTGGATTGGCTGATTTCCGTGTGCATACTGTCCCATATTCAGAGCTACCATTTCTGCTATTTCATGAATAACGAACCCGTATGTACCATAGTTAAACGTATTTGGAGCAACAAACATCGAATCTAACTGGTGAACCATTTTATCATGACCACCCATCAATGAAGATAATCCTTCCGGATCGTGGAACACACTCCAAGTCCAGTGCCATGAGCTTCCCTCTGTGAAAGGACCTCCCCACTCTGTTGCATCAAACTTGTCTCTCCACTCCCCTTTTGCATTTTTAGCCCACATGAAGCCTTTTTCAGGGTAGTACAGATTTTTGTAGTTCTGAGCCTTTTTGTAGTATTTATCAGCAATATCCATTTTACCTATTGATTCGGCAAAACGAGCTAAACACCAGTCAGCATATGCATATTCCAACGTTTTTGCCGTTGCTTCGTGCACCTCTGGATAAGGTACATATCCAAGAGAATCGTAATATTCAAATCCATCGCGACCTACCGAAGCGATCTCTTCATGACGTGATGATACTTGTTTGATCATCGCTTCAAGAATATTATCCTGATCCATTGTACGAATACCCTTCATCCAGGCATCAGTCATCAGTGAAATTGAGTTGTTACCAATCATACAACCTCTGTGACCCGGGCTTGCCCATTCTGGCATAAATCCACTCTGGTTGTAAGCATTGATAATTGATTCCGTTACGCGCTCAGAGATTTCAGGATACAACAACGTAAACATTGGATGTACTGCTCTGAAAGTATCCCAGAAACCATTATCCGTGTACATATATCCGTTATGCACTTTACCGTCATAAGGGCTATAGTAAACCGGTTCTCCTTTTTCATTGTATTCAAAGAACTCTCTTGGGAAAAGTAAAGTTCTGTACAAACAAGAGTAGAACGTTTTCATTTGCTCTTCTGTGCCTCCTTCAACTTCAACACGACTCATATATTCGTTCCAAAGCTGTTTTGCATCTGATTTTACCTGATCCAAAGACTTTCCACGAACTTCGCGATTGAAGTTTTGCTGAGCCATCTCCGGGCTAATGAATGAAGACGCTACACGTACTGTCAACACTTCGCCATCTGGCACATCACATTGTACATACCCACAAGTATACTTATCCTGCACACTGTTTTGAGAAACCATTACAGAATCACCGTTGTAAACGCCATACTCCAGAATCGGATGGCTTAATTCTACCACGAAGTAGTTTGCAAAATTGTCCGGAACTCCACCGAAGTTATTTTTTGCAAATCCTTTGATTTGTCTTTTCTCCTTATCGATTTCGATACCACTACCTCCGTCATAAGCATCTAAAACCAGATATTTTGCTTTATCTGAAGGATAGCTGATCTCAAAAACAGATCCTCTTGAAGTTGCAGAAACTTCTGTTTCCATCCCATTGTTGAATTTCACCTTGTAGCTGTAAGCAGTTGCTTTCTCATTCTCATGATTAAATGCAACAAGACGTTCCTTATGGTTTAGTTTCAAATCCTCAGACAATGGCATGATTGCAAATGTACCGTAGTCATTGATCCATGGACTTGGCTGGTGCGTCTGGCGGAAACCTCTCATAAGTGTATCGGTGTACATATACATCCATCCACTTCTATTTGCTCCTGTCTGCGGACTCCAGAAATTCATCCCCCATGGCACTGCCACAGCCGGATACGTATTTCCGTGTGAAAATTCATACGTTGACTCTGTTCCCATCAATGGGTTAACGTAGTCAACAACATTTACAACATCCTTGTTCTGCTTGCACGACAGAAGAAGTAATATTGAAACAAAATAGATTAACTTTTTCATTTATTGATTGATTTATTTAGGAATAACGATTTTTTCATTTGCTTGTCTGTTTATCTTTTCCCCTTGTCCTGTTGTCTAAAAGTATAACTGTTAAATTAAAACTTAGTTACAAATATAGCAAAAGAGGTGCGAACATTTCTTCATTTAACATAATACAACATCACCCTGATAATCAAAAACATACGAATAGAAATTTATCTTTTATTGCATTTTTATTATATAAAATTATTGCTCTAAACCCCTTAATATTGAAATAAAATAATATTTTCGCAAAAGGAATATAAAAAGAAACCTGATTGAATTAATTATGTCATTATGGTGAAGCGTTTAAATATATGACCTATGCATATTCTTTTGCTTAGCTCTTATATTCATAGAGTAAAACAATCTCAAATTAGTACCATACACACTCCAAAGGTTATTTATATATCCAAATTCAAAAGTTACAAAAAATACCAGTCATCTCAATAACCTGAGAATTTATCTTGAAACTCTTAATAATTAATTTACTATTACAGACCAAGGAAACTATTATGAACAAGAAACACAGAAAACAACCTGTTCTGTTCTGTACTGCGCTCCTG
>JBOFXU010000082.1:0-2601 GCA_051654305.1 Bacteroidales bacterium
CAAAGGCTCTGCCTCAGGCGGTTGCCAATTCATTTGCCGAATGGATGAACGAAGCCGATTATGATTTCGTGATCACACATCCGAAAGGATATGAACTCGACCCACAGTTTGTCGGAAAAGCAAAAGTGGAGTACGATCAACGAAAGGCATTTGAGGGTGCTGACTTTGTTTATGCTAAAAACTGGTCAGCATACGAGGATCCAAACTACGGAAAGGTACTGTCTCAGGACAGAGACTGGACAGTAGATACTGAAAAAATGGCTTTGACAAACAACGCATTTTTTATGCATTGCTTGCCTGTCCGAAGAAATATGATTGTTACGGATGATGTGATCGAAAGCGAAACATCAATTGTTATTCCGGAGGCTGCCAACCGCGAAATATCGGCTCAGGTGGTTCTCAAGCGAATGCTGGAATCGCTGTAATAAAAAATAAGCCTGTAATTTACAGGAAGGGCCTGCCAAGAAGCGGATACGCTTGTTGGCAGGCCCTTTTCTATTTATTTGTAGATTAATCTGTCCTTGGTAAGTTTAACTCTTGCTCCGCAAATCAATGGTCGGTTATACGACGTATGCCCTACCGGAAAATCGAAAATCACCGGAATTTGATATTTATCCATCATCGTTCGTATAGACTGCAGAACTCCCTCATACATAAGCGGATCTTCTTCGTAGTCTGTAAACTGGCCGATAATCAAAGCTTTCAACTTTTTAAAGACACCACCCAGCTCAAGATTATACAACATCCGCTCAATCTGATAAGGTTTCTCACCGATATCTTCGAGAAAAAGGATCGGATCATCAACAAGCATTGTCGTATCGAAATGAGTTCCCCGTAGTCCGCAAAAGACGGCCATATTTCCACCAATGAGAGTTCCTTCCGCCTCACCATAGATAGATAGTTCATGTTGAGGAAGTTCATATTCGGGAAAACTTCCGGTGAGTATGTTCCGTAAATCCTGAGAGGGAAGATCTCCCCCCCCTGTTTCAGCTAAATGCTTACACATAGGTGCGTGCAGAGAAACCACCCCTTGAGAGGTACACATGGCATGAAGAGCTGTAATATCACTGTACCCAATCAGCCATTTTGGGTGTTCTTGAATCAGCCCGGGGGATATCGTTTCAAGCAAATGAACAACTCCATAACCTCCCCTTGTGCAAAAGATTGCTTTCACTTCAGGATCCCGGAATGCCTCCTCAATATCTTGCAAACGCTGGTCGACTGTGCCAGCATAACGCCCCTCTCGAGTTAGAGCATACACACCCGTTTGAGGTCTGAATCCCCAGGAAGTCAGAACGTCAAGTGCCCCTGCCACGCTGTCAGGTTCGACTGCTCCAGAAGGTGTGATCAAACGAATAATATCCCCTTTTTTCAGAAATTCAGGAAATTTCATAGTTATATCCTTTAATATAAAAAGGGTCATGCAACACAGAACCAGCGTTCCCATTACATAACCCTTTCATTATATGTGTTGCTTATGCATCAATTTTAGCATAAGTAGCATTCGCTTCAATAAACTCTTTACGTGGAGCAACTTCCTCACCCATCAGCATCGAGAAAATACGGTCAGCTTCTGTGGCACTATCAATAGTTACCTGACGCAGAGTTCTGTGTTCTGGATTCATCGTAGTATCCCAAAGTTGTTCCGCTTTCATCTCTCCAAGACCTTTATAGCGCTGAGTATGGACTAAACCTTCATTACCATTTGCAAATTCAGAGATAAACTGCTGACGCTGCATATCATTCCAGCAATATCTTTCCGTTTTACCACGCTTACAAAGATACAATGGTGGAGTTGCAATATACACATATCCATTCTCGATCAATGGTCGCATGTAGCGGAAGAAGAATGTTAGAATCAATGTTGCGATGTGCGAACCATCGACGTCGGCATCGGTCATAATAATAATCTTATGATAACGCAGCTTAGTCATATTCAAAGCTTTCTCATCTTCTTCAGTTCCGACAAAAACGCCCAAGGCTTTATAGATATTCTGAATCTCTTCACTATCCATTACGCGGTGGAACATTGCTTTCTCAACATTCATAATTTTACCACGTAAAGGAAGGATTGCCTGTGTATTTCTATCACGACCCTGTTTAGCCGTTCCACCCGCAGAATCCCCTTCGACAAGGAAAATCTCACATTGCTGAGGATCTTTCCCGGAACAGTCAGCAAGTTTTCCCGGAAGTCCGCCCCCTGACATCGGCGATTTTCGCTGTACCATTTCACGTGCTTTACGGGCAGCGTAACGAGCAGTAGCAGCAAGGATTACTTTATCAACAATCGTTTTCGCTTCTTTCGGATGCTCTTCCAGATAGTTCCCCAACGCTTCGCTCACAGCCATATCTACGGCACCGATCACCTCGTTGTTCCCCAGCTTCGTTTTTGTCTGTCCCTCAAATTGAGGTTCAGCTACTTTCACAGAAACTACGGCAGTCAGACCTTCACGGAAGTCATCTCCACTGATTTCTACCTTCACTTTATCCAAAAGCTTAGAGTCTTCAGCATATTTTTTCAACGTACGGGTCAAACCACGACGGAAACCGGCAAGGTGAGTTCCCCCTTCAATCGTGTTGATATTGTTTACGTACGAATAT
>JBOFXU010000083.1:0-1484 GCA_051654305.1 Bacteroidales bacterium
TAGAAATATCGCATTGAAAAAAGCAAAAGGCAAGTTTATTTTATTTATTGATTCAGATGATTACTTATATCCTGATTCATTATTGCCTCTGCTGACAAAAGCTTATACTTTGAACTCTGATTTATTATCTTTTGCAGCTTATAGTGTTTATCCAAATTTAAAAGAAAAGAGATTTAATACAGATGTGTTATCTGGATTAGAAAATATCAAAGGAATAACATATCTGCATAAAATTAATCTTATCGGAGGAGTATGTCGTATTTTGTTCAGCAGAAATTTTCTCTTGAAAAACAACTTATTTATGTATGATGGTATATTCTGTGAAGATGAGCTGTTTTTGCCACAAGCCTTTTCACAGGCTGAATGTGTTTCTGTTACAGATATAAAAACTTATGCTTACAGACGTCGTGAAGGCTCTATTACAACGTTATTATCAGAACCTCATAAAACAAAACTACTTCAAGACCGACTTTTTGTGCTGGGTGAGTTATCGAAATATTCTAAAGCTTCTTGTGTTGAAGTTCAAGAAGCTTTAGAATATAAGATTAGTCTGTTAACAATTGATGTTATTTTACATTTATATAAAGATGGCTATTCGATATCACAACGTAAAGAAGTTGTTGAGAAATTGTTATTGAACGGCTTTTTACCTCTAAAAAAATTAGACAGATCCCTAAAGTACCGAATAGTAAGAGGCTTGATAAATTCTCGCTCATTGTTCAATATATTTAAACGAATCATACCAAAGTTAGATATTTAATCCGGATAATAACCGCACATAAATATCTATTCCTTCACGAATCTCTGATTTGCGGATGTATTCATCCGCCGTATGACTTCGGGCAGAGTCGCCGGGACCTATTTTTACTGACGTAAACGGCATTCTTGACTGATCGGAAAGCGTTGGTGAGCCAAAGCATTCCAGTCCCAGAATACGCGCACGTTCTACAAACGGATGATTAAGCTGAATACCTGATGAGTTTAAACGGAAAGATCGCGCTTTTAACTCACATGGAATTTCACGCTGTAAATACTCGAAAGCTTCTTCGTTTGTGTAGCACTCATTTGTTCTCACATCAAGCGTGAAATTAAACCGGTCAGGTACTACATTATGCTGACTACCTGCCTGCACCACTGTCATTGTTGTTTTTACCTCACCCAGCAGCGAAGAAACTTTCGGAAAACGAAAGTCTTTAATTTTCTCAATTACCGGCAGAGCTTCATAGATTGCATTTATGCCTTCATTACGTGCAGCATGACCGGCTTTGCCTTTCACATAACCATCAATAACAACTAATCCTTTCTCTGCAATAGCGAGTTGCATACGTGTAGGTTCGCCAACAACAGCCAGATCTATATAGGGAAGGAGAGGGATGACTGACGCGATTCCTTCTTCTCCCGAAACTTCTTCTTCAGCCGTAGCTGAATAGATCAGGTTAAATGGCAATTCCTTCTGACGAAGTAACAGAAAAGCTCCGAGAAGG
>JBOFXU010000084.1:0-1963 GCA_051654305.1 Bacteroidales bacterium
CTACGATCGTTGCAGACATACATGAAGACAAAGCTCCCGCAACCATTGCAAGTGGTCCGTACTGTGTTAACCATTCACGTTTGTTTGGTGCTAACGAGCCAATACCACCAATCTGAATACCAATCGAACTAATATTAGCGAACCCACACAAAATGAAGGTAACCATAATGATCGATTTCTGTTCCAGGAATGAACCAGCATCTTTTAATGCCACAAAATCAGCATAAGCCACAAATTCATTAATGATCAGCTTTTTACCAAGCAAACCTGCTACTAATGGCACATCTGCCGATCCTACACCCATCAACCATGCTAACGGAGTGAATAGCATACCTAAGATAAACTCCAGATTAAATTGCTGAAATTGTCCATCTGTAAAGCCGATTACCCACTCGTTTAAACCGGTAAAACGACCAATAAGACCTCCTAAAAGATAGTTGGCAAAAGTCACAAATGCAATAAACACTAATAGCATTGCCGCTACGTTTACCGCAAGTTTCACACCTTCTGCGCCTCCGTTAGAGATCGCATCAAGAGCGTTACTTCCCACTGACTCTGATGAAACCACTAAACCATCGTTAGTCTTTTCAGTCTGAGGCATAAGTATCTTCGAGAAAACAATTGCTGCCGGTGCTGCCATTACAGAAGCAGACAACAAATATTTCGCATACATCAAACGTGCTACCGGGTCTCCCCCTCCAAGCAATCCGATGTAAGCAGCTAATACACCACCTGCTATAGTTGCCATACCAGCTGTCATAACAAGGAAAATTTCTGAGCGCGTCATCTCCGGCAAATACTTTTTACTCATCAATGGAGCTTCTGTTTGTCCAAGGAAGATATTTGCTGAAACAGTTAATCCCTCTGCTCCTGAGATATTCAGGACTTTTTTCAGAGCCCATGCAATAACAACTACAACTTTCTGTATGATATTTAGATAATACAGTAAGCTTGTCAGCGCTGAAAAGAAGATAATAGTTGGAAGTACCTGAAACAAGAAAATATATCCCGTTTTGTTTAAGTCCACAAGATCACCTAACAGAAATGATGTTCCGGCTTTTGTGAAGTCAAGAATTTTGACAAATACTTTCCCAAACGTTTCGAAGAACATCCCTACAAAAGGTACATAAAGTATACCCACAGCCAGCGTAATTTGCAAAAGCAATCCTACTCCTACCTGTTTCCAGTTGATCGCACGACGGTTACGACTAAAGAGAACTGCGATACACAAAAGGGAGAAAATTCCCAATAACCCTCTTAAAAGAGACGTTATGGATAATCCTCCTCCAACAAGTGCTTGATGGGGGTTAATCACTTTTGCTGTTTGAGCAACTGTAATTGAAGAATCAACAACAGCAGGCTCGACAGCCATTAGCCCTGTAAAACAAAGCAGAAATAATGCCGTCAATACAGGTTTCAGAATTGGTTTCTGTGGATTCATATATTTAATAATATAGTTTTGATTCATATTTAACAAGTCAAAAGTAAGCAAAGGTAATCATATAACACGATTCCTATGCCGAATTATTTCCGTTTTATTCTAAAAAAACAAAGAAAAAAGGTACATTTGCTTTGAAAATGCATAATTAACTGATTTATAAAACATGATTCTGCCTAAAGATTTTATTGAACAAACGATGGATATTCTCGGAGAAGATCAGTATCATTTATTCGAAGATAGTCTGAATACCGAAGCACCTGTCAGCATTCGTATTAACGAAGATAAATCGACAGTGGCGGAACTCTCTCATTTGCAAATCAAAGACCAGGTAAAGTGGTCAGGTACGGGATATTATCTATCTGAAAGACCATCCTTTACCTTCGATCCGCTATTCCATGCCGGGACCTATTACGTTCAGGAGGCTTCCTCTATGTTTATCGAACAAGCTATTAAATCCTACGTAAAAGACCCCGTGGTTTATCTCGATCTTTGCGCCGCACCGGGCGGAAAAACAACACTTGC
>JBOFXU010000085.1:0-2466 GCA_051654305.1 Bacteroidales bacterium
CCTATGAAGTGCCCGCTTACGATATTATAGCTCTCGAAAATGCAGACAGCACCAGTGGTAGCGGGGTGATCGGCGAATTGCCGCAAGAAACCTCTGCCAGTGATTTTCTCCGAATGGTCAAAGAAATGTTCGGTGTACCATGTCTCAAATACTCGCCTCTGCATAAAGAGAAGATCCGTCACATTGCTCTTTGCGGGGGAAGTGGATCCTTCCTTTATCCCCAGGCGATGGGTGCCGGAGCAGACCTTTTTATCACGGGTGAAATCAAATATCACGACTTCTTTGTGCATGAAGACCGGATGATTTTTGCCGAAATCGGACATTATGAGTCCGAGCAGTTCACAAAAGAGTTGATTTATGATATTATCAGAGAAAAATTTTCTAACTTTGCGATTCATTTGGCAGAAGTAAAAACAAATCCGATTAATTACATATAATAAAGTATGGCTACAAAAACGAAAGCAGAAGGTGTGGAGCTTACTGTTGAAGAAAAATTGAAAGCTCTTTGGGATCTTCAATCTATTCTTTCGGAGATTGACCGAATTAAGACTCTTCGTGGCGAGTTGCCTCTGGAGGTTCAGGATCTTGAAGATGAGGTTGCCGGTTTGGAAACTCGTATTCAAAATATCAAGAACGAAATTGCTGAGTTAAAAAATTCACTTGCATCTAAAAAGCAAGAGATTGTTGCATCAAAAGAATTGATTGAGAAGTACACTACTCAACAAGAAAATGTTCGTAACAATAAAGAATATGATTTCTTATCGAAAGAGATCGAATTCCAGAACCTGGAAATTGAACTTGCTGAGAAAAGAATCAAAGAATTTACGACTCAGTCTAAAGCTAAATCGGATGATTTAGACAAAAGCAAAAAGCAATTAGAAGACAGACAATCTGATCTTGATTCTAAGAAAAGCGAACTTGACGACATCATCATGGAAACAAAACAGGATGAAGAACGTCTTCGCGAAAAAGCAAAAAAAGTGGAAACGACTATCGAACCACGTTTGCTTACTGCTTTCAAACGTATCCGTAAAAGCGCGCGTAATGGATTGGCTGTTGTTTACATTCAACGTGATGCTTGTGGTGGTTGTTTCAATAAAATTCCACCTCAAAGACAACTTGACGTTAAATTGCGTAAGAAAATCATCGTTTGCGAATATTGTGGTCGTGTAATGATCGACCCTGAATTAGCAGGTGTAGAATAAGATATTTCTAAAAAAGAGACTCCGTTATATATTACACGAGTCTCTTTTTTTGTATAACTAAATCTCTCATTTGTGATTAACAGAAAAGACAAGAAAGGCGAGTTTATTCGCTATATTATTACCGGTACAGTGGCTACTGCAGTGCAGTACGGAGTGTATTATCTTCTGTGTGCGACCATGCAGCCTCACTTTGCATTTACGCTGGCAACTGTAGCGTTTGTAGTCGTGAATTTTTTCATGACCAACTATTATACTTTTCGGGTGAAACCCACCTGGAAAAACAGTATCGGTTTTTTGGGGCAGCAGGGGATAAACTATGTCATGCAGATCGGTTTTCTCTCCCTATTCCTTTGGATGGGTATTTCTGCAAAGTTAGCTCCAGTGCCGGTGTATCTGATAGCACTCCCGACGAACTTTGTGATCCTACGCTTTATTTTTAAGAAAAAAGTATTCTGATCAGAAATATAAAAGCATGTCTCGCAAGGAGTTATTCTTGCCAGATATGCTTTCTGTTATTGATGCTAATGCGAATCGAGTATACTAACTTTTAGTTAATGAGTTAACAATATCCAGTATTATGTGTATTGTATTTTTGCCTGAAAACACTACGAAAAAATCCAGTTATGAAAAAACATTCAGAATCAAACCATTTTCTACTGAACCCTAATTTCAGTAAGTACTCCCGGAGAATACTCTGGTGTACATCCCTTTTATTTCCACTCTTTTGCTCATGCAACTCTCCGGCAAAACAGAATAGTGAGGTTGAACAGCTCCCTTCCTATGTTTCCGAAGAACCAGAGCCTCAAAATGACGACCCTTTTGAAATCCCCGAATATTTAAATTCGATCAAAGGGCATATTGAACAGGATACAATAGTAGGGAATTTTACCGGCAAGTCTCAGGATACGTTGTATGTGAAATCAGAGTTATGTAAATGTGATCTTTCGGATCCTGTACAAAGGGATATACATTATGAACATATAGGGATCAAATATTATATGGTATCGAACAACAAGGATATTCCTCCCATAGAGATATACGGATGTGGAATCAGTCCTAAACTTGTGAATGAGGGAGATTTAAATGGCGATGGTACTTGCGAAGTAGGTTATGTTTATACCTGGATGACCAGTCAATGGCGCTATTATCGAATTTTCACTCTTGTTGGGAATGAATGGCGCTATTTAATTAAAGGTGATTTTTTAAATACTCCGTTGAGGTTTCGTTATACAGATTATGAAGTTGCAGAGCCTGGTCCGAC
>JBOFXU010000086.1:0-2600 GCA_051654305.1 Bacteroidales bacterium
TCACCATTATCGCCTGAGCCACATCCCCTAAAGGACGATCATTTAGTTTTGAGAAGATATCTGAATGTACCTCGTTCAGTTTTGTAATTACGGATAGTGACGCTGTTCCCTGACTAAACTGCCCCTCGTTAGCTACCAGAGCCCTTACTTGGTTCAAATGTATATCGATATTTTCAATAGAACTCTTTTCTGTACAGGCTGAAAAAAGGCCTGCACCCATGGCAATTGCCAGAATTGATTTAATGTAAGCTTTCTTCGTGGTTTTCATCTTACGAATATTTATCAGTGGTTTTAGAATAAATTCAATTGTGTCCAGTCTTTTTGATTTTATGTCAAAAAAAAAAGGCTGTCTGAAAAATTGATTTTCAAACAGCCTTGAGTAGTTGCGGGAACCGGACTCGAACCGATGACCTTTGGGTTATGAGCCCAACGAGCTACCACTGCTCCATCCCGCGATATTTATAATGCAAAGATAGAGCTTTATTTTGTAATTGCAAATATTATGCCAATTTATTTTCTGAATTCGACAATTTTCATGATTTACTCCTCGTCTTTAGATAGCTTCTCACCACAATTCGGGCAATAATTCATCCCATTACATCTCTCCTGATGGTCATCACCCTCTGATTTTGAATATTTGTTTTTCTTTTCGACACTCAATCGGCGCATAAATGCCGAAGAGATAATACCTGTCGGGAAAGCTACCATCGCTATTCCAACCAACGCAGTCCCCCCTGCCAGTACTTTTCCAATGAAGGTCACCGGGTAAATATCTCCATATCCCACTGTCGTGTATGTTATAATAGCCCACCAAAACGAATCACCTACATTTCTGAATACATCAGGCTGAGCTTTATGTTCAACATAAAACATCAGAACAGCACACACAAAAACCACCGATGCCATAATAAGTACCGAAATCAGAAGTTCCCATTTCACATCATTGAATACCTCTATCACCATTTTAAATGAACGGGAATATCTCGCAAATTTAAACACAAGAAAAATCCGTCCCAGATCAAAAAGATGTGCGGCACTTTCACCGGAGAAAAAGAGAGGTACTATAAATGGTAATACCACAACAAAATCAATACATCCATAAAAGGAGAATAAGTAACGAATACGTGCTTTAACTGGATTCATCCCTGGAAAGAAAGAATGTGCTGCCATGATCCGCAAGGCAAAATCCACAAGAAAAACACTTCCCGTAAAGAAGGAAAATATCTTCAGCATCAGCTCATACTGATATTCAATCTTGAAAGTTGTCACCAGCAGTGAGGCGATACTTAGCACTACAAGTGTTTCAATTGTTCTGAAGTAAAGAGGGGTATCCAATATTTTCTGGCATTTTCTCTCTAAACTCGAAAGATGTTGTCTATACATATATACTAAATGTTTTATGTCATTATCTTTGCAAAGGAACTTATTTTTAAGGATCATATCCAAATCATTTAATTATGAAAAGAACAAAATATATTTTTTTAGTGCTATTAGCAGCTGCTTTAGCATTTCTGGTATATGAACATCGTCAAACTCCTGACAAAGAATACCAGAAAGATCAGGGTCGAATCTTTGGTACCCTTTACCATATCAGCTACGACTATCCGAAAATCTGCAAACAGAAATTGAGGCTGAGCTCAAAGCTTTTGACAACTCCCTCTCCCCTTTCAATCCAAGCTCTATCATCACACGAATCAATAACAATGACACCTCAATTATTGCCGATAAATGGTTTACGACCGTTTTCGAAACTGGCCGGAAGGTATCAGAGGTAACACATGGTGCTTTTGACTACACGGTTGCTCCTTTAGTCAATCTCTGGGGATTCGGTTTTAAAAAGAGTGCTCAAGTAAACGCACAGATGATCGACAGCATTCTTCAGTTTACCGGCTATGAGAAAGTTACATTGGTAAACGGAAAAGTGATAAAGAAAGATCCACGTATTATGATCGATGGCTCTGCTATTGCCAAAGGGTATGCCTGTGACGTGGTTGCCGAGCTACTAAGATCAAAAGGAATCGTAAATTTTATGGTAGAAATCGGAGGAGAACTTGTGGCTGGTGGTAAAAACGAGAAAGACAATCTTTGGCGCGTCGGAATCAACAAACCTATTGACGATTCAACGGCAATGGTAAGTGAAATTGAAGAGATTATTCAAATTTCTGATATGGCTATGGCTACTTCCGGAAATTACCGAAACTTTTACGTCAAAGATGGAAAGAAATATGCGCATACCATAAATCCTAAAAGCGGCTACCCGATACAGCACAATCTTTTAAGCTCAACCGTTGTGGCTCCGGACTGTATTACAGCTGATGCATATGCTACTGCTTTTATGGTTATGGGACTCGAAGAGAGCCTGAAAATTGTTGATGCCGACCCAGCTATTGAAGCTTTTTTTATCTATTCAGATGAAAATGGAAAATACACAACCTACTGTAGCGAAGGTTTGAAAAAATACATTGTAAAATAACAAGATGAAAATTACTTTTCTTGGCACAGGCACTTCGGCAGGCGTCCCTGAGATGGGATGCCGTTGCGAAGTTTGCCGGTCCACTGACTCAAAAGACAAACGAACCCGAACCTCTCTTCTGATACAA
>JBOFXU010000087.1:0-7541 GCA_051654305.1 Bacteroidales bacterium
ATTGACTTGTGATGAAGATTATGTTCCGTTACTTCGGTACTGCACCGAATGGAGTTGCTATACATCATTCTAAGACACACGCACCTTATTCTGACAAAAATGGAGGTATTGAGGCTTTTTGATTTCTTTTTAATATAGAAAATCGACAAGAAAAGAGATGCTGTCTGCGGATTAAACATCCATTATTTATGCTAAAAGAGGGTTACTGCAAGTACATAAGGATGAAAAAGCAAGTACATTAGAGCACAGATAGAATTACATTATACCGTACATGCAAGTACATTATACCGTTTACAAGAGATACTGTAGTATGTATTCGTGTGTACATTATACCCTATTTTTGGTAAGAACGGTATTTTGCGGTGTATTAGTACAGTTTGTAAAATGGGAAAATATACAATCTGCTTATTAACAACGGAATAGCTAACCTACCCTGTATTGTAGATACAGATGCAAAATAATTCCGGTAAAATATATCGCATTCTCAGCGATTAGGGTTTTGACATAATGGCAGAAAACAAGGCTTAATAATAACAAATTCAAAAAATAGGTACGCGTAATTTTTTTCACCTCCGTGCCCTTGGGGTAATAATCTTTTGATTGCATAAAAAAAGGCTACTAAAAGAGCAAATGCTCTTCTAATAGCCTTCCTTGAATCTCTTAATTGATTATTTCAATGCGTCCAAAGCAGCTTGGTAATTTGGCTCCTGAGTTATTTCGGGCACCAGCTCTTCATAAGTTACTACTCCTTCTTCATTTACGATTATAATTGCACGGGCGTATAACCCTTTCAACGGACCATCAACAATATCCACCCCATTATGTTTACCAAATTCAACATCTCTGAATCCCGAAAGCGCAACTACATTATTAAGCCCTTCAACTGTACAAAAACGACCTGCAGCAAATGGAAGATCTTTTGAGATACATCCTACCACAACGTTATCAAGCTTCACGGCTTCGGCATTAAATTTACGTACCGATGCTGCACAAACTGCCGTATCAAGACTTGGGAAGATATTAAGAATCACCTTTTTTCCTTTTAACTCCGATAATGAAAGTTCGGATAGGTCTGATTTTACCAATGTAAATTCGCTTACCTTTGAACCAACTTTAGGTAGATTGCCACTTGTGTTGATTTGATTTCCTTTTAATGTTACTGTAGCCATATAAATTAAATTTTTCTTTTTAACTGATTAATACAAAATATAAACACTATGCTATCCGGTTTGTTCAAATAAGAGACCGTTATTTATAGCCAGTTCAAAGTAAAATAATTACTTTCGTGACAAATTTAAAATTAAGAATCACGAGAAATGATAGATCAGATTACCATAGACAAGATTATGGATGCAGCACAAATTGTTGATGTTGTATCAGATTTTGTATCCTTAAAGAAACGAGGGGTAAATTACACTGGTCTGTGCCCTTTTCACGATGAGAAGAAGCCTTCTTTCAGTGTATCTCCGTCTAAAGGCATCTGCAAATGTTTCAGCTGTGGTAAAGGAGGTAATGCCGTCCATTTCATTATGGAGCACGAGCAACTCTCTTTCCACGAAGCACTCAAATATCTTGCAAAAAAGTACGGGATTGAAATCCAGGAACGTCAACTGACGGCTGCAGAGGAGTTGCAGAAGACCGAGAGAGAGAGCATGCTCCTGATTAACACTTTTGCCCACTCCTATTTCCAGGATACACTACACAACTCTACCGAAGGGAAGAGGATCGGTTTTAGCTATTTCCGTGAAAGAGGATTTAGAGACGATATCATTCACAAATTCCAATTGGGATACAGTCTGGAAAACCGAGATGCTTTTTACAGAGAAGCAACAAAAAAAGGATATAAAAAAGAGCTGCTTGTAAAGACAGGACTGGTCATCGAATCCGACGAAGGAAAATTACACGACCGGTTCCGTGCTCGTGTGATGTTTCCCATTCACACCATTTCAGGAAAGGTCATTGGCTTTGGTGGACGAATTCTCAAAACCGGAACAAAAAGTGCCAAATATCAGAACTCTCCGGAAAGCGAAATCTATCACAAAAGCAATGAACTTTACGGGATTTTCTTTGCTAAGAGTGCAATTGTAAAACATGACAACTGCTTTTTAGTTGAAGGATACACCGATGTCATATCCATGCATCAGTCCGGTATAGAAAATGTAGTTGCCTCCTCCGGCACAGCCCTTACACCCGGACAGATTCGTCTGATTCACCGTTTTACCGATAATATTACGGTTCTGTACGACGGGGATGTTGCCGGAATGAAAGCTTCACTCCGGGGGATAGATATCCTTTTGCAAGAAGGTATGAACGTAAAGGTTGTATTACTGCCCGATGGCGAAGACCCTGACTCTTTTGCTCAAAAAAATAGTTCGAGTGACTTTATCAAATACATTGAAGACGCTAAAGTCGATTTCATTCGCTTCAAAATAAATCTGCTCTTAAACGATGCTCAAGACGACCCGATCAAGAAAGCTGGAATCATCGGTGACGTTCTGAACACAATTTCCATTATCCCGGATAATGTAAAACAAAGTATCTATCTGCGTGAAACCAGCGAGATAATGAATATTCAGGAGGCTACACTTGCAACAAAACTGAGACAGCTGAATCTTAAACGGAAAGAAAACGAATTACAGAAACGTAATTTACCCAATAGCTATAATCAGATTGCAGCTCCTCCGGTAAATGAGGCACCACTGCCTTTTTCTCCGAATCAGCCCATAGAGAATATTCCTCCTCCGACAGATGAATTTGGAATGACTAATGGACCTGTTACGGCTACACCGGCATACTATTCACGTTTTGATGCAAATGAACTGGCAATTATTCGACTGCTGATTCGCTACGGAGATAAATCGCTTAAAATCCCATTGGAGGAAAATAATTTCTGGGAAACCAACGTTGTGAACTTTATCCTATCACTCATTGAAGACGAAGATATAACGTTCGAGAATGCTCTATATATAAGAGTATTGAACGAAGCACAAAAGGTCAGAGAAGACGAATCCTTTGTGGCACAGAAATTCTTTATTCAGCATATAGATCCCGAAATCAGCCGTTTGGCTGCTGAAGTTTCGGCAGACAAACATATATTAAGTAAGTATCATTCCAAGAAACAACGGGTAGAGCTTGAGCCAGACTGCCTCGACACACTTTCTATGAGAGCCTTACTTGAACTCCAGAGCGAAAGAATTTCATTTCAATTAAAAGAGATGATAAAGTCGCTCAACACCATCACCGATCCGCAAGAGCTGATGAACACGATGCTTGACATAAAACTACAACAAGACTACCAGAAGGCTATTTCTAAGAAATTAGGAGAACGTATTCTGGTAAAATAAAAAAATAAACAGCACGAAAAGAGCAAATTCTTTTCGTGCTGTTTATTTTTTACTTTCTCTTTGCTTCGGTTGATTCTTGTGCCGAACGCCAAGCTCTTGAAAAATCAGGGATTCCGTATCCCGTAAATTTATCTGGTTTTCTATACTGGCTTCCAGACCTGCGGACCACATCAAGCAGCTCCTGGTTGGACAATTCAGGACAAGCCTGCCACAAACAAGCTACTAATCCCGTGATAATGGGTGTTGAAAAAGATGTTCCATCAGAGGAACTAAAAGTTCCGTCCGGATTTAGCAGAATTGTACCAGTACCAATAGCAGCCAGATCAGGTTTCACATAATTCCCCGAAACAAAACCCGTAGAAGAGAAAGAACTCGGCCGAGCACTTCGATCAACACTTCCTACGGTCAACACTTCTTGTACATCGGCAGGAAAACCAATCACCCCCCATTGGTTCATAGCATCATTCCCGGCACTGATCACCAGAAACATTCCTTTACTTACAGCTTTTCTTGCAGCGCGAGAAATAAATACGGTTGACTTGTTGATCTCGTTGCGTTGATGATTCAAAGACGGGATATCAAACGTATGGTACCCCAAAGACGAATTTACAATATCTACACCCACACTATCAGCACGCTCAAGAGCTGATACCCAAAAATCCTCCTCAACAGGTAATTCATATCCCGTACATTCTGTTTTGTATAAATAGAAAGACGCAGCAGGTGCTGTTCCTCTCATGGAATCATCCGAGTCAGCCAGTAGAATAGACAATACCAGTGTACCGTGTTTCTCTTTACCGTAGCCCGTTTCCGCAGGATAACCAAAATCGGCGAATTCATGCACTTGATTTGCATTAATCAGCGAAAGAGAGTCCCACGCCGGAAAGCCAGCATCAAGAATTGCTATTTTTATCCCTTCTCCACGATACCCCTCTTTGTGTAACTTTTCGCCTCGCAACGCGGTAATCTGAGCTTTGCTTTCGGAGCGAATACTGGCCAGATGACGAGAATGAGTCGAGCGGTTTCTTTTAACTCTACGGATACCCGATTTTGTAGCCTCTGTCTGGGATGGAATGTAACTTCCTACCCACTCTACCGAATCGACAAAGGGAAGAGAGGTGATTGTCTTCTGCAGCTCTCTCGTCTCCACACAAAGGAGCACCGTATTCATCCATCTGCTTTTAGCGATCACTTGTCCCAACTGATCCAATCGTGACACGTACGATGGTGACAATGGAAGATCCTCTTCGCTCAACGAATAGTTTTGTTTGTTCCGACGGTCCAGAGAAGCCTTCGTTAGAAATTCTTCCGGACGGTGAAGCGAGTAAGGGGAGTCTTTTTTATCTTTAAGCCATACCCGAAAAAACTCGTCGGCCTTAAGCGATGAAAAAAAGAGGCTAAAAAAAAAGGCTATGGTAATGATTAAAAGTCTCTTCATGTATGTAAATCTGGTTTTTAGAAAATGGTATTTCACAAAGATAAAATAAATGGTGATAACAGCTCTCTCGTTCAATCAGTTTATCCCACTGAGTAGACAATATCAGATATCAAAACAATCATAATTCTGATAATACACTATCATTTTGACAATCACATACGTCTATGAAACCACCCGGTAGAATCCCGTAAAAATTATACCACACGCTCAATATCCATCTATGTACCAATCTATGCTGGAGAATAATTATTACCCCCAAAGCAGGACAATAAACTACAGATGATTCCGAGAATTCACAATAATACCAGAATGACAATATATTAGATAACTTTTTACTCAAAATGATAAATTTAAATAAAAGCACAGAGTTAAAAACAAAAAGCATAAGAAGGAAAAAGAATTTGCTTGAATATAAATTCCAAACAACATTAATACATCTCTTAACTTGAATGATTCCATAATACAGTATCTTTTTTCTTTCATTACAGTTAAAAAATATGGGAATTCTTTTACCTTTGCATAGAATGGCTCATAAACTTGACCGATGCATCTGACAAACAGAACCGGCAGAGCTATTCCTCTTACAGAGAAATAAATAAGAACTATATATGAGCAATGAATGGAAATTTTTAAATCCATCTTCCGATCTCGTGTCACTCGAAGAGGGCATGGTCAGGGAACTGGGCATTAGCCCAATCCTCTGCAAGCTCCTTCTTCAGAGAGGTATCACAAGTATCGAAGAGGCTAAAAAATTCTTTCGACCTCAGTTGCAAGACCTTCACGATCCTTTTCTGATGAAAGATATGGATAAGGCTGTCGAAAGGTTAAACCTTGCCATGGGACGCAAAGAGAAGATTCTGATCTATGGAGATTACGACGTAGACGGAACCACTTCCGTAGCATTAGTCTACAAATTCCTTCGAAACTATTATTCGAACCTGGACTATTATATCCCGGATCGTTCGGACGAAGGATACGGGGTCTCTTTTAAAGGGATAGACTTTGCCTACGAAAATGAGTTTTCTCTCATTATCGTACTGGACTGCGGAATTAAAGCAAATGAGAAAATTGACTATGCAAAACGCAAAGGCATTGACTTTATCATTTGCGACCATCACAAGCCGGATCCGGTGCTTCCGAATGCGGCTGCCATCCTTGATCCGAAGAGAGATGATGCGAGTTATCCTTTTTCTCATCTTTCAGCCTGCGGTGTAGGATTCAAATTTATGCAGGCATTTGCCATTAGCAACGGGATTGAATTCTCGGCGCTGTTCCCCTATCTGGAACTTGTGGCTGTTAGTATTGCTGCCGACCTGGTACCTATTGTGGGAGAAAACCGCATCATGGCTTACCATGGTTTGAAACAACTAAACAACAACCCGAGTATCGGACTGAGAAGCATCATTGACAGTTGCGGATTGAATGATCGTGACATTTCGCTAAGCGATGTCATTTTCAAGATTGGACCACGACTCAATGCTTCGGGACGTATGCAATGCGGAAAAGAGGCTGTAGATCTTCTGATCTCAAAAGATATGCAACAAGCCAAAGACATTTGCGAGAGTTTGAACGGATACAACGATATGCGTCGCGAACTCGATAAGAATGTGACTGAAGAAGCAAATCTTATTCTCGAAAACTGCAAAAATCTGGAGTCGCGCAAGGCAATTGTGATTTACAACGACAGATGGCACAAAGGCGTGATTGGCATTGTAGCATCGCGTCTGACGGAACTGTATTACAAACCTGCGGTAGTACTCACACTTTCCAACGGACTGGCTACAGGCTCGTGTCGCTCTATTCAAGGGATAGATATTTACAAAGCACTCGAATCGTGCCGCGATATCCTTGAAAACTTTGGAGGACATCCCTATGCAGCGGGTCTTTCTATGAAAGAAGAACATGTTGAAGAGTTTACTCAACGTTTCGAAGAGTATGTAGCAAGCAATATCGAACCCGATCAGCTAATTCCACAACTGGAGATCGATGCAGTTATTAATTTTCATGACATCACGCCGAAGTTTTTCCGCGTACTGAAACAGTTTGCTCCTTTTGGCACAAACAATCAGAAGCCGGTCTTTTGTACGAAACGTGTCTATGATTACGGAACCAGCCGTTTGGTAGGAAAAGATCAGGAGCATCTGAAACTCGAACTTATCGACACGCACTCGGAAAACATCATGAATGCGATTGCTTTCGGTATGTACGAACACAACGATTATATTAAAGGACTTAATCCTTTTGATATTATCTACACCATTGAAGAGAATAACTACAACGGGAACTCATATATTCAATTGCAGGTGAAAGAAATCAGACCAAGCTTGATGAATGAATAAATTTCACAAAATACTCAAGAAATACTGGGGATATGACGAATTCAGGCCTTTGCAGGAAGAAATCATCCAAAGTATATTCGACGGAAAAGATACATTAGGTTTAATGCCGACCGGAGGAGGGAAATCCCTGACCTTCCAGGTTCCGGCTCTGGCAATGGAGGGAGTGTGCGTAATCGTCACTCCCTTAATTGCTTTAATGCGTGACCAGGTTGAAAACCTGAAAAGCCGGAGACTCCGCGCAGCCTGCATCTATTCGGGTATGACCACATCAGAGGTTAGTATCACCATGGACAATGCAGCTTACGGAGGAGTTCAGTTTCTCTATATCTCTCCGGAAAGGCTCTCCTCAGAGCTATTCCTCTCAAAATTTAAAGCCATAAAGGTTTCAATGCTGGTCGTGGACGAAGCTCACTGTATCTC
>JBOFXU010000088.1:0-6258 GCA_051654305.1 Bacteroidales bacterium
TTTCATACTCAAGAAACAAAGAGAGTTTTTACTATTCATCCCCTTTTGAACTGGAGCTGAATTTTAAAGTTACCGGCATAAGCAACTCTGAACTTGTTAAAATTGATGGCGGAAATAAAAGTTTTTCCTTCCGTCTAATTTTTTAGACGGAAGAACCCTATTTTTGAAATATCGATTCAAACATGTTTGATTTTCTTATTGTTGTTAAACCTAAAACTGTTTAGTTATGAAAGAATTAAAATTTGACGGTATGACTGAATTACAGGATGCCGAAGTAATGGAAGTTAATGGAGGAGGATGGTGGTTTCCTGCGCTTATAGGGGGAACTATCCTTGCCGATATTATTCTAGACTATAAAGAATCTTATGACGCATTAATAGATGGATACACAGAAAGAAAAAATAATAGATAATAAATACAATTCAAACTATGAATAATAACTCAAACTCCGAATTCAGCATCCTTAAAGATTCAGGATTTACTATTCTAGACGAAATAGAAACTTCTAAAGTAAATGGAGGATTATACCCTATATCAAGATGGATCGTAGAAAGCATTGGAGCTCTTGCCGCAGAAATGGAAGAGAATATAAAAAATAATGACTATTGGTATAGATCATTTAGTCGTTAATCTATAATTTAAACTTATTGGCATCTACTTATCACGGTAGATGTTAATAAGTTTTTAATACAACTACGAAAAATGAAGAATACGATTTATTATATAATCTCAATTGTATCTCTAATTGTAGCATTGCTTATCCGATACGCAGTGGGAGTAAACTCTCCATACCTATTATTATTACTACTTCCATTAATGATGTCATTCCTTTATACTAAAGGACGTAGTCTTAGAAGTAAATATATGAAAGCCATGGTTTCCATGCTGGTCATATTTATATATTCAGGAGAATTTAATAAGATAGGACTTCTATATGCATTAACAGGCGGAGGACTTGCATTCATCAGTATATTTTTCACTGAATATGCCTGTCGCCGGATTAAAGAAAAAAGAGATACGCAATGACAACGAGAAAACAAAAACTTAGACTAATATCAATCATGGCACTCCCAACGGTATTATTTTTTACAGTAACTACTCTGCCATATTACGTTAAATGCAGCGATTGACCCATGCAGATTACGTGAGAAATATCTAAAAATAATTTCATATTTAAATATTCACCAAATATTAACAGTATGATTAAATTACAAGATGCCGAAGTATACAATGGTATGCCAACCCCTTCATTTAGACACTAACCCTCCATCAATAGGAGAATTAATCCTCCTATTGGCTATAAAGAAATAACTATGAATAGATTAGTAATAAAAATAGTATTGTTGGGGCTCTTCCCAGTTTCCTTTCTGTTGTAACGATATTTTATGCAAGTATATCTTATTTCCTCATTAAGAATAAAAAACCAATTACCGGTAATTATAATTGCATAATAACTGGCAGCTTTACCGTCAACTTTCTTTATGAGTTCTTCTGCTCACGTACATTTGATATTTTAGATGTTTTAGCTGTATTTGCAGAAAAAAGCGCGGATAACACTCTGGTGTTATCCGCGCTTTTTCTATCTCTTGTTATTTCTTATTCAACGATAATTTCATCCAGTCTTAAAACATCTGAGTCTGCTTCTTCAACCGGCTCAACTACCAGTTTCACAAAACGGCCTTCGGCATTCAATCCGGAGAAAGAATATTCTGTCTCTTTCTTATTCAACGTTTTCTCACCTACCTGTGTAAAGCGGGCTCCATCCTGAGACACATAAACTATTGCTTTCTTGCCTCCGATAACTCCAAAACGCACCTGTTGCACCGGTAAGGTTTCTAACAAGTCTATTGTCATGGATGCCTTTTGATCGGGATAATAAACCCATCCAAATGTTTCATCCGGGAAAGCTCTTAATCCATCAACCAGAAGAGACGGTGTTTTTGATTTTGGCGAGAAGATAGGTTTAGCTGTTGCTTTATTAAAATGAAAGTCAAGAAACAGAGGATCACTCATCTCCTTATCTCCCTGAAAGCCTATTGCAAAAATATTCTTAGTTTCAGTCACCATCATTGGCGTTTTCAGAAGAGCCGATAATCTTGTCGGAGTCTCTCCTTCTAAGGTATAGCGAACATCGATATCCGGACGAACCGACACAATCGATACCTGTACCTTTTTGTCTTTTACGTTTGTTGTATATGATAATTCATACATCGATTTTGAATAATCCATCTTCAATGCATTGTAAGCCGGAAGCAATTTGTCCATCTCTTTGACAAATAATTTCCAGTCGCGCTCTTTTTTGCCTGACCAACAGATTTCGGCAAAAGCTGCTGCATTCGGGAAAGCTCTCCATACGTCATAGATGGTCATATCCCCCTCCGATCCATGAATATTACCGATCATCCCCTGCAAATGATCCGAATATCTCAGACCACTGCCCGGTTTGTACATGAAAACATCCTTCAATATACAATGAAGTTCTTCTGGTTCAAGAATAATTGTGTTATCCAAATTCGGATTAGCCAGCTGATCATCAAGTTCTGTTTCATCAGTCGCCAGCTCGATACAGCGGTTCGTCGCATAAGTTCCTATTTCATGAATCATCTCTTTGTCCATTGGAGCACCATATTCGTCCACGGGCAGCCAGTACAAGCGATTTAATTTATGAAGAGCCATTACATCAAGAAAAGCAAGCATCTGAGATTTTGAAAGACCTCTTGGCTGTTTTTTCAACTTGATTGCACGAACTTCCAGATAAGGAGCATCTTTAATCGTTCCTCCCGGAATTTGAATTACGCCTCCCGCAACCGGAGATCCATTTTCAATCTCCGCTGGCATCAATTGACGCAAAGTTTGTACACCATTTAAGAATCCTTTTCTGGATGAAGCCTCCAAAATAATTTGACGGACATCCACAGATAAGCGATATTCCTCTTCTTTGAGCGTCACATCAGTTGCAAAACGGATAATATTCTTACTACCCTTACTTCCGCTGATGATCTGCATTTCAATCCCGCATAATTTCTCTACCTTCTCGGATAGCAAGCGGGCAATCTCTGCCTGCTCTTCATTTTCGACTACCCAAACAGTTTTGGCATTTATTGCAAACATGGATGCTGTTCTCACATACGACTGAGGCGTTGGTATAATTGCCAACACACTCGAACTGATCGAGAATAAAACCACGAGGCTTAGAGTAAAAAGAACCGATCTTTTCATCTGTACTTTATTTATTTAATATATTTAGGATCTTTGAGAAAACACAAAAACACTACTTTTAGTTTTAAAGATCTTAATCTTTTATTTCTATTTGGTAATAAACAGGGCAAATGTAGCATTATAAAAAGAGAAAGAGGATGTTTAATATTAAAATTTAAACACCCTCTTTTGCTTTTACAAAGCCACTTTATGGCGAACCGGATCATCATACAGCTCCTGTAATCGACCAAGCTCCTTCTTCAATTTAACTACAATCTCCTCATACTCTTTCTTTCCGTAGAGGTTATTCATTTCATTCGGATCTTTTTTAAGATCATACAATTCGTAAACATCGATATTGTTGTAGAAGCGAATTAACTTATAGCGATCTGTACGTACTCCGAAATGGCGTTTCACTTTATGTTCGGCCGGGAACTCATGATAGTGGTAATACAATGACTTTCTCCAGTTTTTCGGTTTCAAACGCTCCAGTAGCGAGAGATAAGACTCTCCTTGAATATCCGCTGGCACATCTGCTCCTGCTATATCCAGAAACGTTGCTCCATGGTCGATATTCTGCACTAACTGATCGGAAACAAAACCTCTCTTCTTGAAGGCTTTTTCAGGCAGACGTGCTATTAAAGGGGTTTTAAATGACTCTTCGTACATAAAACGTTTATCAAACCAGCCATGCTCTCCCATGTAGAACCCCTGATCTGAAGTATATACGATAAGTGTATTCTCAAGAAGTCCCTTTTCTTCGAGATATTTCAGCATTTGTCCGATACTTTCGTCCACAGACTGTGCTGTTTTGAGATAATCTTTCAAATAACGTTGAAATTTCCATTCTGCCAGTTCTTTCCCTTTGGGGTTCTGGCGAATAAAATCAGCAATTATCGGATTGTAATGCTTGTCCCACGCTGCTTTTTGCTCCGGATTCATTCGTCCATATGTCCCTAATGTGTCCTTATAAACATAGAAGTTCTTCAAAGCTGTAGGAATAGAGGGATCGTATATCTTGAGATCGTACTGCAAATCCATATCTTTCTCGATACTCATCTCCTGTTCTGCAGCTGCGATACGACCGTTGTAGTCGTCCCAGAAGGTTGCAGGCAAATCAAACTTGCGGTCCTCGTAGCGGGTCAGCATTGAGGTATCTGCCATCCAGTTACGGTGCGGAGCTTTATGGTGCATAAACAAAAGGAAGGGTTTCTCTTCATCCCTTTTATTCTCTATCCAGTCAATACATTTTTCGGTGATAATGTCAGTCACGTAACCTTCATTACGCACTACTCCTTTGGGGGTTATGAAGGATGGATTGTAATAATCCCCCTGCCCCGGAAGAATTTCCCAGAAATCAAAACAGGTTGGTGTAGACTCCAAATGCCACTTACCGATCATCGCCGTTTCGTAGCCTGCAGTTTGCATCAACTGCTGGATCGTCTGCTGAGAACCATCAAAGTGATGATTATTGTCTATCTTACCATTTGTATGGCTATGTTTTCCGGTTAACAAACAAGCCCGGCTCGGACCTGAAATTGAATTTGCGACAAAACTGTTCGTAAATCGAACCCCTTCTTTGGCAAGACGATCGATATTGGGAGTCTCGGCATACGGACTTCCATAACAGCCGATGGTCTGCAGTGCATGATCATCGGTCATGATGTACAAGATATTCAGTTTATTCTCTTGTTTCTTCTCTTTAGCCGAAATGTGTGTTATACTTGTGGCTGCCAGCCCCAGGAAAGGCAAAAGCATTTTCATGTGATTCCCCATTGATTAATTGTGTGTTTTGGTCGTATTAGTTGACTTGATTAGATATATTATTAGGACAAATATACGATTTATTTGTTTTTTATCAAGTTCGGACGACAGCCAATGTCAGAACCGAAACTTTTACACTGGGTTCTTTCTGTAACTCACGGGCACATTCAATCAATGTGGCACCGGTTGTGAGCACATCATCTATTAACAGAATATGCTTATCGCGTATCTTCTCTGGGGCAATCAGCCGAAAGATCGACTGAACATTCTCCCAACGCCCCTCTTTGGTCATTTTGGTTTGTGTCTTGTTGTAAACCACACGGGCAATCACATCCTCTGCCACGGGAATGGCAGTGATCTCAGAGATCCCCTGAGCAATACAGAAGCTCTGATTGTAGCCCCGCTCCTTCTTTCTTCGTTTGTGCAGGGGAACAGGTATGAGGTAATCAATCCCTTGCAGATAAGAACTTCCCAACAATTCAGTGGCATAACACCTTCCCAGATAAGCCGCACATGATTTCCCTCCTCGATACTTCACCTCATGAATCAATGTTCGTACCCCTTCGTTCTGAAAATAAAAAAAAGAGCAAACACGTTCAACGGGAACAATCCCCCAGAAGCGTTGCTCCAAATCATGCTTGTCCAAAACATGGTAGTTCGTTCGGGGAAGAGTATTGAAACACGATAGACACACATGCTCCTCGCCTCTTACCAGTGCATTCATACAAATGACACAAACCCTGGGATACAGAAGATCCAACAGATAACCCAGGCTATTGGTCAATAAAGTCATTACATTTTTCATGGTTTTCATTCTAAGGTCAGCGTAGATTAATCCTCCTCATCGGGAAGCTGTAATTTTGCCAGTGCCCGTTTTATATCATCACTACCAAACCCGCGTCCGGCAGCAAAACGAAACAGTTTAGCCTTTTCGTCATAGGCATCTTTCGCCTTAATGGTGCGTTGCTTGTTTTGCAACAACCCGACTAACACCGACAGGGTGTCCTCACTAAATAATTCTTCATTCAGGATCTCATTCACTAAAGGCCCTTTTAATCCTTTGTGAGCAAGCATAAATTCGATTTTCTTTCTTCCCCATTTATTGAAACGGGATTTATCACGAACATACACGCGAATATAGCGTGCATCATCCAGAAAGTTCTCTTTATAAAGATAGGCTACAATTTCATCAATATCTTCCTGAGACAACTCCCATTTGCGCATCTTCTCTACCATATCGTAACGGCTCTGTTCTGAGCTGGCACACAAAGATGCTATCTTGTTTAGCGCTTGCTT
>JBOFXU010000089.1:0-2730 GCA_051654305.1 Bacteroidales bacterium
CAAGATCGGCCACTTCCTTCCAGGTCGCCACCTCCCCAACAGTCGATTTCTTCATTGTTTTTCTCGTTTCTGGCGTCAGTTTTGAGATCAGATAGTTCATCGATGCTTCCATACGCTGTTTTGAAAGAGCTAAATTCTTAGCATAGATACCATCAGGCGATGCCGTTGACTTTAGTACAAGTTTATCAATCGTTAAACGAGCAGCCTCATCAATCATTCGTAATTTTGACTGAATCTTACCCAGCTCAGCCTTATTGTTTCCAAGGTTATCGTTTATTACATATTTGTTAATCTCGAAGCGAACGTCCATATTTCCGGATTCTTCGCGCGGACCAATACTGTCTTTCGGTGCATTGTCTTTGTCCCATACCGGGCCTAATCTGTTCCCGAAGAACTTCATTGGGTTGACAATTCCTTTAGAAACGAGCACTGTGTCTTTATGCACAACATCACAACAGGTTTCAACAAATACCTTACTATAGGTATAAAAGTCGAAGTCCAGGCTATCCACGCGGAGCGAATCTGCGTACGGAATATACCCCTCTCGCACAGACGATGCAGGTACAATATACTCATACAACGGATCCAAACGGGCATTCCCATACATTCGGCTCTGTCTGATCGAATAGTCTCGTCCGTCATAAACAACAGGACTCAACATGTAAAGAAGTTCAGGATCTGAAAAACGGACAACATAAGGCTGTATAATCAGACGGGTGTAGTTATTAAAAATCTTTTCAGGGATTTTAAAACGGGTATTAAGTTTCAAATAACGATGATCCACCTCCAATTTTGCCGGAGTACCTATTAATTGATCGCGAACCTCCCGCACAATCATCTTGTTTGGGCCGGTGATCTCCTTCTCAAGTGAAACCATTATCAGGTTTTTTCCACGGATGGATATACTCTGCGAGCTATATCCCTGCAAAGAAAAATTCAGCATACATATTTCGGGTACCTGAATTTCAAAACTACCACTTTCGTTGGTTTTACCTACGACTTTGAGTCCATCAAGCTTGATGGCTACTCCACTTAAGGGTGCCCCCTCTGACGAGCGAACATACCCCCCCAGGTTAATCAACTCCCGAGCAGCCAAGGGGCTGCTCAGAAGTAAGAATATAACCAGGAAAAGTGTTTGAATCCAATTTATTGTACACTTTTTACGCATCTTACATTTGCTTTAAAATCCTCTTTACTATGACTCTCCACTCCTCCAGTTAAAAAGTCCATAACAAAAATAAAATTGGTACTTATTAGAAGACTATTACTGGAAAAATACGACTTCTTAGCAATAGGAGTAAAGTTCGGTTTACTTTTAAATTCATCCTGATATATTGACATCAAAACAATCTCCTTTTGCGTTGGAAGTCGCCAGTTACCACTGGTAGATGGTATACTGCTACAATAGTTAATTGCTCCTACGAATGAAACACTACCAGGTTCTTCATTATAGATTTCGAACTTTTGAGCCATTTCTGTATTTGTAGGAAGGTTAGGAACGCTTTTAATCGACGAACTATAGAATGTCGAAGAATTGACAATATAACCGCTTTCCGTTGGCTCAATCTTAACAGAACTAAGCAATTCAGCATCAGAGAGATTCGGTTTCGTATCTCTCACACATCTCATCAGAACTTGCATAGGATTTTCTGATGTATGCAAAGTTAAAAAATAACTATACGTATCAGGTGCAAGATAAATCAAATTACCTCCCTTAAATGTCGAAGAGAAATAACTTTTATTTCGATTAATAGCTAAGGCATTATTTTCAAATATCATCATCAATTTAGTCTGATTAATTGATGGCACGTACCAATCGAGATCTCCTAACGAAAGCATCTGCGAATTACTGATTTTCATCTTTGCCGTTTTATTCAATGAAGCACAAAACAAAAATGCATTTTTCACCTTTTCATTCATGTTTGAATACCCCCCACCTTGAATAAGACGATTAACTGCTTCAAGGGTATTTTTCTTCCCATTTACTTCGGATGTACTGTCTGGAGTAGGTAAGTATTTTGCCCAATTCACAAACTCGCCTTCACCTGTAATTTTGCGATAATCTACAACTTGACCACCTAATACCGTAAACGCAGGATTCGAAGATAACTTCCACTCTGGAAGTTGTTTAATTTCAGGTAAAAACGACTTTTCCGTTAAATCAAATTTAAGGTCTACGGTATCCGTTCCAGTAGATTTGATAAACCTGTAATCAAACTCAAATCTTAGTAACTCTTGTTCACGAACCTCTATATTCGACACAGGGAGAATAAAAGAGCTGTTACTAAACTTAAGCGTATCTTCTTTTGAGGTTACCTTTAGCCATTGAAGATCAGATGCCTTGATAAAAGTACGATTCGGCTCAGGTAAACTCGATCTTACGTTGAAGTAAACTTTATTCTCCCACAAAAACTGTTGTGATTCTGGAGAGGCATCGGGACCAATATAAGTAATAGTTGAATCTCCTTTTTCAAGTACGTTAGGATTATAAACAAAGTCCATGTAAGCCTGTTGTAAACCAAATTCCCTTACAAGACCGTGAGAATTTGTCAAAGTACCTGATCGCGTTACGTTTGCAGTACTGAAATTTGAAAATCTCGCCAAAATTACACTTTTTTGATACGGCTTTGTATTAGGATAAATCAGTTCTGAAGAAAAGATACTAACAACTGAATTTGAAAATACAATATAATTCACATAATCTTTAGCCGCTGGAACAAACATAGGAGC
>JBOFXU010000090.1:0-5948 GCA_051654305.1 Bacteroidales bacterium
AAAAAAGATGGGGGTCACTCCAGCAAAATATACCCACTGAGGGTAAAACCCGAAAAAGATTGTCGCTCTCCTATTTCAATAGATATGTTTTCTATAACTATAGTTGATCGATTTCCAGGTTCGTCTGATTTAGTTGCCCCCAAAAGAGTTCAACAGGTTTGCATCCTATGCTTTTAGAATAAACTTCAAGTTAATCGTGATGATTCCCGTAACGAAACTGAAGCACGTCTCATATTTATCATATATAGTGTTCATCATGACCAAACATACTATATATATAAGTAAGAAGAAGAGATTGATGCTCTCACCTTATATATATAAGGTAGCCATTTGGCAAAATCAACCTCCTTCTTTCATATAAAGTGGTCCTTTCTATGAGTGAAGCCCTAACAAAGCTGCCCAAAGCGGTTTGATGCGGATAAGCCTAACGTTAACAAAGCCCAAATGCACAGCCATATGGTTTCCAAATATTATGTTCTCAGAGGGTCAAAAACGACCTATTTCCCAAATTTTTAGCCAATTATATTCAAAATCGAGAATATTCGAAATATAAATGGATTTTCTTGCGATTATAAACAAACTAAACTCTATATTTGTCGTCAAGGATGATATTTGTGAAAGAAATTAATATTATTAAAGGAAGTAATCTTTTTTTTGCTTTTATGAAATAGTCCGAGTTATAATTATTATTCAAAAATTTATCATGAACATTTTCATTTCAAATTTAAGTTTCCGTATTGACAATACAGACTTAAAACAACTATTTCAAGAGTACGGAGAAGTTATTTCTGCAAAAGTAATGACAGATCGCGAAACTGGTCGTTCAAGAGGTTTCGGATTTGTAGAGATGACTGACGATGCAGCTGCTCAAAAAGCTATCAACGAACTTGATAAAGCTGAATATGACGGACGCGTTATCAATGTTAACGAAGCTAAACCTCGTACTGAGAAGCCACAAGGTGAAAGAAGATTCGACAACAGAAGACCACAAGGTGGTGGAAGAGGCCCACAAGACAGAAGCAAACGTTGGGAATAATATAACAGGCTTTGCCTTTATTATAATAAGAAGAACCGATAGTGAATACTATCGGTTCTTTTTGTTTACGCACACTTCTCCTCTTTTGAGAAACACGGGACCTAATTATTCAATCTCGATCAAAGGTGTTGACTCCGTTACACGTTGATTTTCCTTTACCAGAATTCGCTTCACAACTCCGGAATAGTAAGTCGTAATACTATTTTCCATCTTCATAGACTCCAAAATAAGAATAGTATCGCCCGAATTCACGCGATCTCCTACTTTTACATGAATCTCAAACACACTACCCGGCATTGGTGATGTCACTAAATTGCCAGTTACATGATGTTCTTCCTGCTCATCCACCTGTTGCTCTCCGGCAGTAGTTCTCACAAGTAAAGCCTCTTTCTGTTTAGTAAGAAAAGCCTTTGCTATTTGAGGGAATAACTCAAGAAGAAGTACTTCTTTATCATTTTCAGCTAAACGCATGCCTACACTCTCCAAAACTGGATTGGGTTGCATTTGATATTTCGTTGTATCATAAGGCGTCTCGTCCGCTGTTCCTGCGATTCGCATTCTGAATTCAGGCTTAACAGGGATAGGAGTTCTACCATATTCCCCTTTCACTAAGGAGATAAACTGATTTGAAAGGTTTTTATACATCTCTGTACCGTTACGCAAATCAAGTGCACAGTTGACAGCCTGAGCTCCAACTATTTGGCTGGTCGGAGTCACTAATGGAGGTAAACCTGAATCTAATCTAACCTGGGGAATCAATTCCATCGCTTTGGGCAAAATATCTTCTGCACCCAATTGCTTTAACTGAGCTACCATATTAGTGTACATTCCTCCCGGTATCTGAGCATTCTTCACCAGTTCGTTCGGTTCGGGGAATCCAAAATAAGCTTCTATAGCATGACAAGCCTGCAACAATCGCTCTTCATTATTACTATTGGCATAGCGGATTGCATCATCAAACAAGCGATCAATATTTCCAGGGAGTTTGTCTGTCAGTGGATTAAAACGATTCGGGAATTTCTTGACGGTATCAAACTCTTCAAGCTCTTTTCGGATGTAGTAGAGCTCGTGATTGATCTTAGCCACTGCCTCCATATTCACATCAAGTTCAATACCCATCTTCTGACAGAAAATATAGATCAGCTCAATAGCCGGTGCAGCAGGACCTCCGGCAAAGTACCATATGTTTGTGTCAATGATATCTACACCTTTTTCCATCGCCATCAGTACAGCAGCCAGACCAAAACCTGGTGTACAGTGGGTATGAAAATCAATCGGAACATTTAGCTTCGATTTGAAAAGTGGAATTAATTCCGCCACACGGGCAGGAGGGATGAGACCACTCATATCCTTGATGGTAATCATATCTGCCCCTAAATCCTGCATTTCTTTGGCCTTACGCAAAAAATATTCATTCGTAAAGACCGGCTTCGGTAGACTTTTCCCTTTAAGTGCAGCCTTTAGCCGCTCTGCAGCAGTATAAGAAGGATCAATGGTATAACAAACCGCACAATCGGCTATTCCACCATATTTCTTTACATATTTAATGGTAGACTTCACATTCTCAACATCATTGAGGGCGTCGAAGATACGCATAATACTTAATCCGGAATCGATAGAGTTTTTACAGAATCCCTCGATAATTTCATCGGTGTAGGGGGCATAACCAAAAAGATTACGTCCACGCGATAATGCTGTCAGCTTTGACACGTCACCCACTTGAGCCTTTATTTTCTCAAGACGATCCCAAGGATTTTCATTTAGATAGCGCATCACTGAATCGGGAACTGCGCCTCCCCAAACTTCCATTGCATAAAAATTTGCCTCTTTATAATAAGGTAGAACCCGGTCTACCTGAGGCTGACTCATTCGGGTTGCAAAAGAGGACTGTTGACCGTCGCGTAGCGTAAGGTCTCTGATTAAAATCTTCCGTGCCATAGACATAAAAGTTAAATATTTCCTACAATGTGTTGATAAAATAATTAGGTACAGATTGAACAAGTATATCTCAACTAAGTTTTTATAAAACAACATTTTAAGTATATCAAAAAAGCGACGATGAACAGTTAAAAAACGAACTGTAAGTAAAGTGGTATTTTAAAATATTCTTACGTATAAATCAAGGGGAAAAGATTACAGTTTTGAAGCAAAAGCCCCCAAAACGAGTTGAAAATCAATATAGATGTTTAACAACATAAATCGTAAATAACAGAAGAAAAAGAAGCACGTCACAAAAAAGGGTCGCAAAATTTTGAGGGCACTGAAAAAGGTTGTACTTTTTGAGCTACAGGCTCCTTTTTAACAAAAAAATGGCTGTAATTTGATTTGATGAATTAAATCAATTACAGCCATTTTTATAAGCTACATAAGCTTATTTCAGCTTATAATTACTCTATTCTGGACAAATATGCGAAAAGCACATACCTCCTACAGTAATTTGAGTATTCTTTTGATGTTTGCAGCAAAAATAGTAAGTGCACCCTGCATTTGCATGCACGACAATCCATATGAATGTGCTCTATCATATCCATATACATTTTTAAGCTCACTGTTTTTTGCTTCAATTTTATACCTGTGTCTGGCTTTCTCTTTAAAGAATTCTGTATTCTGAAATTCTATCTGATTTTGATGCTCCTTGCTGTTGATAGACACAGAGTAAGATTTTGACTTAGCTCCATCTTTATAGCATCCATTCTTTCGTGGACAGATCTTACACTTTTCTATATCGAAAAAATAGGTATATGTCTGATTGGATCCTTGATCTTTCTTTCCTTGTTTTGCTCTCCTTATAGCCATATGCCCAGCAGGACAGATAAACATGTCAGCATCTTTATTAAAATCGAACTTATCCTCATCCTTTCTTGCACCTTGAGCTATAGTGGGATTTAATTTAGCAACTATTTTTATATTCTGCTCATTCGCTAATTTCAAGTTATCCTTTCCGGAATATGCAGTATCACCTATTACAACTTCTACGTCAATCCCATTTTTCACAGACTCATCAATCAGTTCTCTAAGAATTGGCCCATCTCCCTTTTCACCTGAGGTGACTACAGCTCCGGTAATTATTCTTTCCTCACTCATGGCGATGTGAGTCTTAAAACCAAAGAAACTTGATTCTTCAGATTTATGTCCAATTCTTGCATCTTCATCTTTAGCTATTACGAACCGTTCTTCTGTATCTTCTAAAGATTCTTTTAAGATGTTTAGTTTCAGGCTTACCTTAGGATATTCAGATAAGGCTTTTCGCTCATTTACATACTTAATGAGACTCTTGCAATAAGAGATTTCATGCTCAAGATCATTATCTGTATTTTTCTCAGGAAGCTCTTCTTTTAGGTTATCATCAATATCATAAAGCGTTTTACGAAGATGTTTAGCTCTTTCCTTTAAGACGTCAAGTGGAGATAACGGATTGCTGCGAGACTTACTATGAGTCGCATCTACAATGATAGATTTTGATTTAATAATTCCCTTTTCTAAGGCTATAACAACAGTCTTGTTGATTAGAAGGGTTAGTAGATCAGAGTCTTTTAATCGCAGTTTTCTAAATTTGGTAAGAGAACTGGGGTTTATAACATCTTCCTCCGGGGTCATCCCAAGAAAGTATTTGAAGGACATATCATAGCGAGAACGTTCAACAACATCCACGTCTGAAATATCAAAAATAATTTTCAATAACAGATATTTGAACATCCGAATCGGAGATTCTGCCTTTCTCCCATTATTAAGACAATATTTATCTTCAAGCTCTTCATAAATAAAAGAGAAGTCAATCAAATCATTGATCCTACGCAATTGATTATTTTGAGGAATAATCAAATCGTATAAATCATAGTGGTTGCTTAATGGTAATGTTTGTTGCTGAGATAACATAAATATATCCTTTTTTTATCACCTCTAAGATACGAAAAAAGGTGCAAAAAAGAAACACAATACATTCCTTTTTTACACCTTTTTATTTGCTTATTCAAGATAGAGGGTTTTTCAGTGCCCTCAAAATTTTGCGACCCTTTTTTAATTATTTCGTCATGTCATATTTTTGATCTTTTCCTTTCTCTTTGATCGATATTCCTTCTGACATCCAGCGGGGAGCTGGAGTATCCTTCAGGTAGTGATCAAAAAACTGATGCATTCGAATTGTCCAGTCTACACGCGCAGGACGCGAGCGAAGGTTGTGTGGCTCATTGTTATAATTAAGCATCCATGCTTTCTTTCCACAGCGCTTCAATGCCATAAAGAGTTCGACTCCCTGCTCAAACGGTACTGCCTCGTCAGCATCATCATGCCTGATCAATAGGGGAGTCTCTATCTTAGGAGCATAGAATACCGGTGAATTTTCGATGTAGCGCATAGGTGCACTCCACAAATCCTCACCGATGCGACTCTGTCCCTGCTCGTACTGAAACATTCGGACCATTCCACTTCCGGTTCGGATACCGCTATACGCACTCGTCATATTACTCACGGGAGCTCCCGGACTTGCACACTTAAACATATTCGTGCGTGTAACCAGGTAGGCAATCTGATATCCCCCCCAACTTTGCCCTTGAAGCCCTATTCGGGATGGATCAGCAATTCCTCTTTCAATTAAAGCATTTGCTCCGCTAACCACTGCATTGTAGCAACTCTCTCCGGGATAACCCGTTGTGTATTTTATATCGGGCATGAAGACCACATAGTCATTGCTGGTAAACATCGAAGGTATGATAATGGACCAACTCGGTTGTGGATGATGATGGCGGAACAGATCATTGGTATGCGTCTCATAGAAATATACGATGACCGGATATTTCTTGGTCGGATCATAGTTCTCTGGCTTGTATAAAAGACCTTCCACTTCCTGTCCATTCAAATCATTCCATTTCATCAGCTCGACAGTACCCCATGTATAGTCACTCATTTGAGGATT
>JBOFXU010000091.1:0-3220 GCA_051654305.1 Bacteroidales bacterium
GACCTATGAAAGATAAGATATTTCGATTTCTACTGATTCTCTGTGCCGCCCTCGTGTTGCTTATCAGCGGAGGAATGGTTTACTCCCTGGTCAGCGGATCCGTAGAAGCATTCAGCCATTTTGGCATCATCCGGTTTATCACCACTGCCGAATGGAATCCACGTCCCGATCACGAAGAGTACGGTGCACTCTCCTTTATTGCAGGTACACTCATGACCTCGTTTCTGGCACTCCTCTTCTGTATTCCCTTTTCAATGTCCGTGGCACTCTTTACCGGCGAGTATTTCAGGGGAACAAAAGCATCTATGGTGATTAGTTCGGTCATCGAACTTCTCGCCGGAATCCCCTCCATTGTTTACGGCCTCTGGGGATTCTATGCCCTGCGTCCGATCATGGTTGAGCTCAACCTCTCCACACAAGGGTTTGGCGTGCTAACCTCCTCCCTCGTACTTGCCATCATGATTATTCCCTATGCCTCTTCTTTAAGCTCCGAGTTTATCTCCATGGTGCCGCGCGATCTCAAAGAGGGAGCATACAGTTTAGGAGCCACCCGCATGGAGGTGATCCGCCATGTCATACTCCCCAACTCCGGCTCGGGCGTATTCGCAAGCTATATCCTTGCCCTCGGGAGAGCTTTGGGCGAAACAATGGCAGTCACCATGCTCATCGGAAACACCGAAAACATTCCCCGCTCGCTCTCTTCGACCGGCAACTCCATGGCAAGTATCATCGCCAATCAGTTTGGCGAGGCAGATGGACTCAAGCTCAGCTCCCTGATTGCCATCGGACTGCTTCTGTTCCTCATCACAGCCGCAATTAATTTTATTGGTAAGCTCGTAATTACAAAATTCAGCCACGTATGATGTCAGATAAAACTACTACCACCACGCTCTCTTACCGCATCTTCAAGGACCGGTTCTTTTATGCGGCAGTCTGCGTGATCTCCTCCCTCACAGCCATTCCCCTCGTATGGATTATCTGGGAAGTGGTCAAAAAGGGATACAAACAAATAAACAGCAGCTTCTTTTCCGAAGTAGCTCCCAGCACACTCGAGGCAATCAAAGCCCGCGATGCAGCTCAGGTGATCCCCGGAGGAATAGCCAATGGGATTGCAGGCACCCTGATCATGGTCCTCATGGCCTCCCTCATAGCCATTCCCGTAGGAATATTGGGCGGAGTCTATTTGTCCGAAAACGGACAGCGTAAATTCTCCGGGTTGGTGCGTTCGCTCACCGATCTGTTGCAGGGAACCCCCTCGATCGTTGTAGGTATTATTGTCTATTTCTGGGTCGTAAAACCATTGGGCAGCTATTCGGCTATTGCCGGGAGTGTCGCACTCTCCATCATGATGTTGCCCCTGATCATCCGCTCCACCGAAGAAACCCTCAAGATGCTGCCCGGTTCCCTCAAGGAAGCCGGACTGGCTTTAGGCTGTTCCTACACCAGTGTCATCCTCCGTGTGCTCCTTCCTTCCGCTTTTGGAGGGTTATTTACGGGCATTCTGCTGGCCATCTCTCGGGTGACCGGTGAGACCGCACCACTGATGCTAACCGCTCTTGGAGCCTCCGCAATCAACTGGGACATCACCCGCCCGACCAGTGCCGTTTCTCTGTTGATCTGGCAATTCTACAACGACCCGAATCTGGTAGATATGATCTGGAGCTCTTCGCTCTTTCTGCTCATACTGATCCTCATTCTTAACATCATTGCAAAAAATGTAGCCCATAAATGGCGCATACATTAATTCAACAACCGTAAAAACCGAACACAAATGATACAAATAGAAAATCCGATACTCCAGTTCAAAGACCTGTGTATCTCTTACACTCCGGGCAAGAATGCAATCAACCACGTGAATGCAAGTATCGAAAGAGATAAGATCACAGCCATCATGGGACCCTCCGGATGTGGCAAAAGCACACTTCTGCGCGGCATCAACCGCATGCACGAGCTCTATCCCGATATCCGGATGACAGGCGAGATATTGATCGATAACCGTAACGTTTTCGATATGAATCCCATGGAAGTCCGCCGTGTAGCAGGAATGGTGTTTCAGCGCCCCAATCCTTTCCCCACCATGAGCATCTACGACAATGTGCTCGCCGGCTTTACGCTCAATGGCATCCGTGTGGCAAAGAAAGAGAAGGACGAACTTGTCGAAAGCAATCTCCGCAATGTCGGACTCTGGGATGAGGTGAAAGACTCCCTCTTCAAAAAAGGCACATTCCTCTCCGGAGGACAGCAGCAACGCCTGTGTATCGCCCGGGCACTCGCACTCAAACCCGAGGTACTCCTGATGGACGAACCCACCTCGGCACTCGATCCGATTGCAACCAACCGCATCGAAGAGTTGTTGCTCCAGCTCAAAAAAGAGTACACCATCATTATTGTAACCCACAATATGGGACAGGCAGCCCGTATCTCCGACTACTCCATGTTTATGTACCTTGGCGAACTCGTAGAATACGACGAAACACAACTCATGTTCACCAATCCATCCGATTCCCGTACCGAAGAGTACCTGACCGGACAATTCGGATGATTCTCGAAACTTCTAATTTGCAAACTGAAAAACAGATATACCCTATGACGACATTAAAAGAGAAGGTTTTTAGTCGGATTACCAATGATTTTCAGGTAATGACTCTTGAAACATTCACACAGCTCGATCTGCTGAGCCAGATGATGGACAACAATCACGACGAAGAGCTGTATGCCCGGATAACCAAAAACGAGCTGATCATAGACAGTCTCGAAGTAAAGATCCGCACAGAAGTGATCAATACCATTGTGCTCTACACACCGCGGGCCTCTAACCTGCGCATGATTATCGCCTACTACGATATGACAGCTTACCTCGAACGTATCGGAGATCTTGTGCTCAATCTCGCAAACTTTCTCCGAAGAGCCGATCTGAATGATCCCATCATGTGCAGCTTTAAATCCGATCTGCGCACCATGCTCGACACCGCTTCGCTCATGGCGCGAAATGCCATGAAAGCATTCACGGAGAGCGAACCCGATATCGCAAAGAATGTGATTGATCTCGACGAAAAGGTAGATACCCTTTTCTACAATATCACCCGGCAGCTGCCTAAGAAATACAGTGGAATGTCCCTTTCCGAGCAGGAAATGACAGACATCCTCGTAATTAGCTCCATGGCGTACAACATCGAACGCATCGGCGACCATGCCACCAATATAGCCGAAGCCGCCGTTT
>JBOFXU010000092.1:0-3550 GCA_051654305.1 Bacteroidales bacterium
TACCTGTGAAGGAGATAACATGCTCAAAGCAATAACCGATACAGTTTTGCCATTCAATGAGGTAAGGTCAATTTCTGCTACAGACCATCCGCCAACAGTTTTCGAAACTGCAACAGGGAATGACGTAAATTCGTTGTTATTCTCTTTAACGCCTAATTTAACGGTTAATTTAGACGCGTCACCTTTAAACACAAGTTCAAATTTATCACCCGATGCTATTGGTAAATTTGTTTTATACATGCGCATCAGGTTACCTTCATTCGCATTAAGCTTACCTGTTACCTTCAACGAAGTACCCATGTTGTAAGCATCATCCCAGTTAAGATCCACTTTCAGACCTTTCTCTCCAGATGCTGTTTCAATCCACCAGCGCCATGTCGGAAGGATATCCTGCATACCTCTGTGATACCAGTCCTGAGTCCCTTTTTTCTCACCATTCGCAAAACGGTATTTACCCAAACCTGCACTGAATGCTGTAACAAAAGGTTTCTCCTGTACTGTTGATCTGGCTGCAACACCTGTTGCCATACCAGGGAACTGATTATTATCATATTCGGCTGCATTTGACGGATCATTTTTCGTATTTACCCAGAAACGAGCTTCATGTTCAAATGACGTTTTCATCGCAGCATAAGCTTCTGCTCCATTATTTTTATCGTTATTCCAGATATCTTTCACATGGTTTTTCCATGTTCTTTCTTCCGGATTAAACAAGTCGATTGATCCGTTATGTCCTGCTTTCGGATAAAGATTTTTATAATACATCCCATTATTTTGTCCATATCCATCCCGTGCAACTTCAATTCCGAAGTAAGCTTTTTTCATTGCTTCTTCTTTTGTGAAACCTTCATTCTGCAAGGCTGTCATCTGAGTTGAAATATTGTTTATGGAAGGACTGCCATAATCAAGAAAGTAAGACGCACCCGGCTTCTTAATCATGTTCATTTTGTTTCCGATAGATGTCCCACAGTCATACCACTGAATTTCATGATGTGTGTTTCCATCCAGAGCAGCATATTTATTATATGTATCAATGAACCCTTCCCATTGTGCAGTAGATCCGCCACCTGTTTCCTCATTCAGGAACCAGCCATCAAAACCATAAAACTTAGCTATTTCATACAATCTCTTTGCATAAATATATTCGCCGTTCTCAACTGTAAGCATCTGAGTAACCCAGGCAGCCTGTCCACCAAATGCTGCCGGAGGGAAAAACACCTGACCCAACACTTTAACACCACTCTGGTGAGCAGCATCAATTACCGGAGCCGAAGGAGGAAGAATAATACCCTCACCTGCAGATCCTCCCCACCAGATCAAAAGATCCATATACTGCCAGTACGTAGGATTATACCCGGTAAATGCATTAGCTCCCTGAGAAGGAACCTGCGAACACATCGGGTGCATAGTCAGACAGGCTGCAACCTGACCTTCGTAATGTGCATTTGGTGTCGCCATTACCGATTTATCCACAAAACGACTTTTCAATGCAATTGCAGCTTTATTAAACTTTGCATCGGGATCCTTAGACGGAGTCCAGTCATAAATGAAATCAGGATGCCAGCATCCTGCGAAAGGTTGTTGAGCGAACATGCTCATCGAAGAAGATGTGAGCAACGCTCCTAAGAGTAAATTTCTAACCTTCATAGTTTTGATTTTAATGATTAATATCAAATGGTATTGTATCCTAAAAACCACACTATAAAAGAAAACACTTACTCCGTTTTGAAAAATATTGAAAATAAAATAAAATTACGCAGCTATATAACTGAATCACAGATCCTAAAACCCCTACTCTATCGCTGTTTCCATTAAATTAAGAAAGAGCGTATCCCGACTGACGGAATACGCTCTTTTTTAATTTAAGATTATGTTTCGCAATGCAAAGCTCATTTTATCTTTTCCAATAAAGATGGATTATTCAAATTCTGGATAACTGTAAGAAAAAACACCTGTCTTAATTCGTTCGACAATTCGATGAGGGGCATAAACCATGCCTAAGTAAGCACTTCTAAATCCCCCCTCCAATTTATTAACGTCCGTTGACTCATATCCCAACTTCCAAATTCTCCAGTTTCTTGATATTTTAATATCAGAATCCCCAAAGTCATAACTGGTTCGAAAGAGTATGTCCTCTAAAGATCCAACATCCTGTATGTTTCCGACTAATTCCCAAAAGCCGTATCTGATGCCTGATTTGGTCACACAGTGGGCATAAAAGTCAACTCTATCATTAATTATTTGGCTAAGCTCCGGATTTTCGTGAGTTTCATATACTTTTGAGAAAGCACGGATCACATCACTATTTAGCTGTTCCATATCACTGGCTATATATTGCATATACTTTTTATGATGATCATCAATTTGTACGACAAAAACATCTCCGATCTTTGTCGTTTTTACTCTTTTCACTTTAACCTCATATTTATATTCCATATTGATTCCAATATTTTTTTGCAATTGAATTTATCTTATTATACAACTGTCCACCATTTTTTTGGAGTCCATACTTATTAATCAATTTTTGTTCTAAAATTCGAGCCTGAATTTTAGTTAGTCCAGTGTGCTTACTCTGATAATATAATCCAGCCCTTTCTGTCCCTGAGTTGCGATGTTCTGCAAATCGGATTTCAGGATCCCGTTCTGTTATACCAACATATCTCACTCCAGATTCATCTGTACCTTCATAAACAGTATAATTACCTGTTGCATTTATGTCATTAGCAGTATTACGTCCTGTATCCTTACCTGTCCACCAATTCTTATTATTATCTTTTGCCCATTTTGCACCTGTAGCTCCTCCGATAGCTGCTCCCAATGCACCTCCGGATTTTGCTCCTGCCCAGCCTGCGTTAACAGCATTTTCGAAACTACCCGAATTGATAAGTTCTCCGACAAATCCACCAGTAAAACCGCTAAGACTTCCTCCGACAGCTCCACCAATCATTCCCTGGAGTACCGGGCTTTTTACTGAAAAGCCATTGATTACAACATTATTGAGGTATTTAGAAGCAAATTGTCCCGTATAAGAACTCACCAGACCCGTAGCTGCTCCGATTGTTGCATTCTTAAATACGGCAGCTAAATCTCCTCCTGCCAATGCCGTATTTACACCGTTTAGCAGAAAACCTCCGGCGGCAGCTCCCGCTGGTCCGAAAGCAGCGGTCAATGCTCCTGCAGCAGCTCCTACGCCAAAATGAGCAAGCCCTTTAGCATTGAACTGACAGCCATTCGACGCCCAATTAACAATGCCCCCGACTACTGCACCTACAATAATATGAATATACTCGCCATTCGGATCCGTAAAGCGTAAAGGATTATTCCAGCAATACGAATATCTGTTATGATTTTGCGAGAAAAAAGGATCCTGCACGAATGGATCAGGACTGAGGAATCGTCCTAAAACCGGATCATACAGGCGGGCATTCATATTTATTAAACCAAAGGTCGGTAAATGCTCGTGTCCGGTATATCCCCGGAAGGAAGTCAGGTAAGGACTTTGTCCATTTTCATAAACCTGATGATTCTCAGGATTACGCAATCTTCCCCA